>MPMP01000194.1 GCA_002238565.1 Albidovulum sp. bin36 | reverse complement strand
CGTTTCGTCTGCGGTCATCTGGTGGGAAATTGCATGGCTCGATCCGCGGATCATCGTCGAGATGACGCAGCCGTCGCCGGAGATGATGTTGCTGTCCGGCGCAAGCGCCATATACGCACTGGCCGAGGTCGCGTGGATTCCGGGGTTCATCCTGCTCATGCTGCGCTGATGAACCGAGGGGTCGGGCCGGCCAATGAGAGCATGAGTGACCAAGAACTGAAGGCCTGAGCCGACCGGCTCGCTCGGGCGGCGATTAGCGGCGGCGCGCCATGTCGCGAACGGCCTCAATCCAAGCCGAGGAAGAACGGACGGCCCGAAGCCGCCTACTCGTCGATTTGTCCGATCTTCCTACGAAATGGGTAGTTGGGCACTATCGTAGGTAAGCCCCAATACTTTACCGTTCACGATAGGTTCCGATCAGGCCGGTAAATTGTCGGCTGAAAGTGAAACTGACGCATTACCAACGTCCGGGTCCGCGGCGGGCGGGTCGTTCAGCGTCAGGTTCTCTATCTCGGCGCGATCGACGACATGAATCGCCCCGGGTTTCCCGGAGGCTGTTAACGGCGGCGGAATAATGGTCCACGCGGAGCGGCCGGTCGGTCCGGTCGCGGCGGCGCAAGATTGCGCCACTCATGTCCCCTTGTCGGTTGTGGCGAGGGGCGGAGGATGTACGGCGTGGAGCTCTATGCAGCGGTACGGCTTGCGGTTGCCGCCGGCCACCCGTAGTGCGCATCCTACCGTCCACGGATTCCTCCCACGGAATACGCGGACAAGGTATTTTCGACTAGGCCAAGCGGGAGCAGCCAAAGCGCGAACCCCAGCAGGATCGATTCAAACTATTCATGCGAGATCATGCAGAGTTTCTGGAACGCCGGCGAACGCGAGATGATCGGAGGGCTCGACATTTTGGGCCTTCGCCAGCTGGACCAGAATATCGAGCGACAATGGGTAGCCGGCATCACGACGATCTCGTTTCGCGCCAGGTACTTGTCTTTTCTGCCGTGGGCGATAACCGAGTTCTACAACGAGGAATTGCGGCGCGGTGACGGATCGGCACGGCGCGACGACGATCGTTTTCGTCGGATGCTCCGTCGGCTGGAGTTCGTGGTCCTTGCCGCTACCCGGGTTCGAGCGAACGAGGACCGAAACGGCGCGACTTACGGCGTACTGGGATCGGACCTGTTCGGGGGTGCCCTGAAAGAACTGGATGCCGAAGGGTTCATAGACCTGCCCGATGACCAGGGCGGCGACTCGTACGGCACCTACGTGATGCCGTGCCGTTCGTTCGGGATCCTGGAGGCCGGAGATGGGGTTCGGCCGGTTCGGATTCTCCCCCGGGGGCAGGCGCTGCACCGCGTGCGCCGCGATGTTCTGCAGGGTTCTGTGCTGGTCGACGCAATCCTCCACGGGGGAACGATAACCGCACCGGCTCTGGGATCTGTGGCGCAGTTTTTCTCGGTGAATGCTCTTGATGAGCTGGAGAACGAACGCGAACTCCAGCAAGAGGCTTTCCTCGCCGAGTATGTGAGCAACACCGAGGTGAGCAACAGGTACCGACGGTTCCTGGCGACGAGCAGCTGGGTGTTCGAGCGACTCGACGGAGGCGCGATATCCTCGGCTCAGCTCATCGCCGCTGCCTACAGGGAGGCAGCGGATGGACCCTCGGGTGGCGAGGTCGCCATGGCGTGGGCCGAATACGAGCTTCGACGGCGAGTTCACTTCGCGCTGGAGCTCTTGCTGGGCGCGCTGACCGACACATTGATGGATCTGACCGAGGGCACAGTGGATGACGTACTCGACGCTTGGTCGGGTGTTGTTCGGCGCCCAATCTTGACCCCGTTAGGTTAAGGTATTTCAATAACTTACCGCGCCGATCGGCGTCCAACCTGCGCGCCGATCAACAGATTCAAGCGAAATCAGGCCGGGAACTGGGCATTCGCCCCGGCACCAATGTCAATAACATCGCCGGAAGTGAGGGCAGCGGCATCGCTGCACAGGAATTTGACGGTGTCCGCCACGACTTCGGGGCCATAGAATCCGACCGGCAGGATATGGCGACTTCGTGCTACCTTGTCGAACGCTGCGAAGGGGACAGGCTTGTCCAAACCTCGCGACTTGGCCAACGCACCGAGAATGTAATCGTTGTCCAGCAGTTTGGTATGAACCAGGGTCGGGCACACCGCGTTGCATGTCACATTGGACTTGCCAAGATGTAGCGCCGTTGTTTTCGCCAGACCGATGGTGCCCCATTTGGAAGCCGAGTAAATGGGGAAGTTGGCACTGCCGGCCCGGCCCGTAACGGAAGCCATCACAACGATGCGTCCCGCGTTCTGCTTCCGCATGATCGGCACGGCCCCTTGAACCGTCTTGATGGCTCCAGCCAGGTTGATGTCGAGGACAACCGAAATCTCCTCGTCGCTGAAAATCTCGATGGGAC
>MPMP01000193.1 GCA_002238565.1 Albidovulum sp. bin36 | reverse complement strand
CGTCTGCTCTACTCGAAGGCCATTTCGCCAGAGCGGATGCTTGCCTCTTAAAACCTTCGCCAATTGCCAGTTGAGCGGAACTTCAATTGTTCGCGGCATTCCGCTCAATCCAGGAAATGAAAATTTATGACGGCGAATCGCGGCCGATAGCCAAGGCGGACCTGCCACTCGTGAAGGCAGCGATCTTATGTCGGCGATCCGGGCGTTCTAGCATTTGGCCCACTAAGCTAAATGGAAGATCAAGAAAACCGTGCCGTTTCATTAGGAAAATAACCTTGGGTCGACGATTATTATAGGAGAATCTGCATGAGGGCGGGATTATTGGATCGGGATTCCTTCGGCGGGATTGCGATTTCTTGAACATACCTAGCAGTATTTTCGGGGCTGTCGGGTGGCACGAACACCGAAACCCAGGCGAAGCTGACGACTGCGGATCCCGAACCGGCGGGAGTGCTGGTTGAAGCCGGGGCGACATTGAGCCTGATTTAGATCGTATTGGAGAACCCCGCCTTTCTCAACCGCAAAGCCATCATAGATGCAATAAAAATTTGCCGAGTTGAAAAAACGGACCGGAAATTTATCGTATGCCCGTGACGTTTATCTTCATTGCCCTAAGCCGAGTGAAACAGACCGCAAATCTATTGTAAGCGTTTGGATTTCTCTGAAACTCTTTTCGGGCTTTGAGCACACTTTCCCCTAGCCGCCGGCACCCGATCCATGGGCCTCAGGATACTCCGGTCCCGACAACCGTCAGCCACACGCGAGTTTCATGCTCCGGGGTAAGTAAACGCAGAAAATCATGAAGGTTTTAGAGTGGCATAAGCGGGTGAGATTTCGTTTGAGGACGCGCTTCCAGCACTTGCGCAGCGGTCGGAAACTCGCAACTGCCTTTGATATCGCGCGTATTGCCATACGAGATTCACGTCCACTAATTGTCTGACGAAAAAAGTCATGCGCTTCGCCAATCGAAATTACGGCTTCGACCTTGGAAGGCTAAGGGATCGCCTAGATCTAAAGATTCTTGAAAGGAACATGCCGACATAAGACACGCGGTTTGTCAGATTCCCGATGCTGCGAGTGATAGAGGCGACAATCTAATGTCCCTTGGAACCATACATTGCGAGGCTGAATTGCCTGCGAGCATTGATGCAGACGAAACGGCTGCCCCGCTCCTTCCCGTCAAGGAGCGCGTACAGGAACCGGAAGGGCCGAAGCGTACGCGGGAGCAGATGGTCGGCGACGAGAGCGGACCGCGAGCGCGGAAGATGGAGCCGGAATAGGCGATTGGGCTGCGCAGGCATGCGAGAGATCCGACACGGCATCCTTCTTCAAGCAGCGGTGCTGCGCAAGGCCGAAGTCGGGCGGCAGGCTGCTCGAAGGCGGGGAGTGGAACGGCTTCCCCGCGCAAAGGCATCGACTTTCCAGCCTAGGAAAACGATTATGAAGCGCAAGAGGTTCGCTCTCGAACTATATTCGCGAGCGAGAGCGACTAAAAGGTAATAAACGGCATGAATTTCTTTTTCGGTTCGAATCGCAAATCTTATTTAGCAGTGCCGCAATCGGAATTGTGCTGGCTTCGGGCGCGATTAACCTAGGCTACTTCGCTTTTCTCCACCTCGGATCGGGCCTTCGCGACATGATCGGATGGAGCAATTCCGTCGTTCCGGGACTGGCCGTATTTCAGCTTGGTTACGTTTGCGACGCTCGGCTTCGGAGACCTCCAGCACTTTCCGCAGGGCCGTCTCGCGGCCGCGTTTCAGGCTCTCAGCGGCTACTTGTATCTAGGGATCGGCATCGGACTGGCAGTAAACGGATTCCGGACGGCCTTCGGCGACGACGGCTGTCAGAATGCCAGCAAGTAGACGGAATAGGCGATCGTCCCGGCAATGCCGAAGGCAAGCAGGTAAAGCACGTTCCGTAGAGAACGCGAAGCCGGGACCGGAGCGAAAGGTGCCCTCATGGGCGCCCGCCGCTTCATCGCAAATACAGCCCGGCCCCCGCCAAATTCCGGCCTCCCGAACAACCGCCAACGCTTGACGGCGGCTGTCGCTGTTCCACGAAATCCGGACAACTTGAGGTCCTGTCAACCGGGTTGCATCATCGCGAACTGGAAATTTGGGGCAATGCAATGACGAAGACGGACAGGAGACCCGCCCCCAAAATGCATTCCGGTCCCCTTCTGCGACAGCCGCGGAGAAGCGTCACGGTTGCAACGAAATGCGGGTTCCCGTTTCCGCCATTCAAGAGGAGTCTCCGACATGACTCCGGACAACCAGGCCACGGCCGCCGACGCGATCATGAATGCGATCGAGGAAATCGGGATCGTCAGCCCGAACCCGACCGACGGCAAGTGGCTAGAGGAGATGACGGTGCGCTGCGCGCCGCTGCTCGACGAAAGTAACGTGGCGGAGGCCTGGCCCGGGGTTCTCTAAAAACCGTGAACGAGGGAACCGCCAATTGCTTCGTTTAATGCGGTTGCTCATTATTGCCGGCAAGAAAACATTTCCACCGGGTAAGGATGCCGGAGCGTGGCCAAGACAGA
>MPMP01000192.1 GCA_002238565.1 Albidovulum sp. bin36 | reverse complement strand
AGCAGACAAAACAATCCGCAGTCCCTTTGGAATTCCGCCCAAACAAGGAGAAAATCGAGAATGAATTGATAATGAGAATTGCTGAAGAGAAATTCGAAGGGTTGCAACATACCGAATTCGATGCGATGCTGGATGATGCCGGGCAAGCGCGAGATACGGGCCGCCAATGAATGCAGCGAGACGGTTTTAGACGCGGCCCGAACTGAACTTGGATATGTAGAGCCGCCGAGAGCTAAGCTGTCGAGTCAATTTGCGCAAAATGCGGTAAAAACCGTCATCCGGACGCGCTCCGCATGAAGCCGTGATTCCTAGGAATACGGCGGAGCAAACTTGCCGAACGAGAGTGGACGCGCGCCTAGCCTTGCAAATTGGAAGAAACAGGTCGCGTTGGCTAGAGGCGGAATTTAGTGGTGCAATTTCGTGATGAGACGGTTTTAAAGTGGCATCGAGTTATTGGGAGGAACTGAATCGGTTGAGCCTGAAGGCGGACTGACAAATTCGGATGGATTTTTCTCAGAAAGCCCGATCATACAACTTTATCGATTGGTAAAGGAGGTAGAAAATGATCTTCATTAGACAACTTACGATGAATGGCATTTTGTCTTTTTCCCAAGACATGCAGCCTTTTGAATTACAGCCGCTAAACGTTTTGATCGGACCAAATGGATCAGGCAAATCGAATGTCATCGAAGCTCTTGAGTTGCTGCGCGCCACGCCCACGAATTTTGCCGCGGCGATTCGCGACGGCGGCGGGGCGGTGGAATGGCTATGGAAAGGCTCCGAGCAGGAAGAGTTTGCAAAGATAGACATACTATCAGGAGATGCGAGCTCCGGCCTGCAGACGCCGACAGGCCGTCCGTTACGCTACCGCCTCGAATTCACGTCGGCGAACAATCGGGTCGAGGTGCTCGATGAAGCAATTGAAGAAGCAAAACCTGCATCGGGGCATACGGATGCTTATTTCTACTATCGATTCCAACGCGGTCGTCCAGTCTTTAACAGTAAAGTTGAGGCCCAGGATGAACATAGCCGGGATAGTCTCAATAGCGGAAGAATGGAAAGGCGTCTCAAGCGAGACGATTTGATTCCCGACCAATCTGTCTTGCATCAGCGCAAGGAGCCCGAACTCTACCCGGAAGTTACTTGGATTGCACAAAATTTCGAGCAAATTCAGACATTCCGAGACTGGAACTTTGGCCGCTACGCGCCCTTAAGACGACCGCAACCTGCAGACCTGCCGGAGAACCGCCTGCTGCCGGATAGTAGCAACCTGGCATTGCTTCTCAACAATGTGGAGCATCGAGATCCGCTGCGCTTCAACAGCTTGCTAAAGCGATTCTTTCCCCAGTTTGAACGGATGTCGACTAGGACTTCGGGAGGGACGGTACAATTCTATTTGCACGAGACGGGCTTTAGATCTGCAATACCAGCGACCCGGCTTTCAGACGGGACTATTCGTTTTATTGCAATCCTTGCGACTCTGTTAGCCCCGGAACCGCCGCCGCTTGTTTGCATCGAAGAACCAGAGCTCGGAATGCACCCCGATGCCGTGATACTTATCGGTGAGCTCTTGGTTGAGGCGTCCCAGCGTATGCAGCTAATTGTTACGACCCATTCTGATGCACTTATATCTGTTCTATCAAATAATCCCGAGGCTGTGATTGCATGCGAGCGTCCGGGAATGGGTACGACGCTACGTCGTCTTGACGCTGATAAACTGTCTCATTGGCTGAACGACTATGGGCTGGGCGATTTGTGGCGCATGGGCGAATTAGGCGCGAATCCATGAGTGGTGTAGCAATCTATATGGAGGGGGGAGGGGATAGTAAGAATACCAGGGGCGAAATCCGGGTAGGTATGAATGAGTTTTTAGTGGAGCTTAAGGAAGCCGCGAGGAAAAAATGTTGGAATTGGAAACTTGTTTGCTGCGGAAGCCGAGGCGAGGCATATAAAGCATATTGCAATGCGCGAAATTCAAATGACCACTCAATAGTGTTTCTTTTGGTAGACTCGGAGGACCCGGTATCCGGACGGGCGCACCACCATTTGAAGAAGCGAGATAAGTGGAATCTAAGCAATGAAGAAGAGAATGAAATTCACTTAATGGCTCAGACTATGGAAACATGGATAGTTGCGGATACGGACGCTTTGCGGAAATATTATGGGCAAAATTTTGCTTCAGGCGCTCTACCAAAACGGAAAGATCTGGAGACGGTTTCCAAGAAAGACATTGCCCGAGCTCTGATTAAGGCAACTGAAAAGTCGACAAAAGGCAAATATCATAAGATTCATCACGCTAGTGTCTTGCTCAAAGAAATTGACCCCCAAGTTGTCCAAAAGCGGTGTTCCTTTTGCAAGCGACTGTTTAAGCTTCTTGATCAATCTATTTCCGAAGATTGAGCACGATTTACTCCGTTTCGCGATAGCGATGCCGTTCCGGATATTCAGGCGCCCGAACTGAGTGCGTCATTGCGCCCTTCCGAGCATTCGATCCCCGCTTGTATCTACTCGCCCCCTATTTCTCGCGAATTTAATTTTGCGTGATATTCACGTCAGGAACGCCCGCCCGGTGCATGGGTTGAACCTTGGGGGGCAGGTGCGTTGATCTGAGCGCGCCTGGGCTTGAGGCCCTGTCGTG
>MPMP01000043.1 GCA_002238565.1 Albidovulum sp. bin36 | reverse complement strand
TCTTCCAGTCGGAAGCCGACATTGTGCCCGAGCCGGAGAACGGAATCTTGCGGGTCCGCATCATCGGCACCGCCAGCAACTCCGGCGACGCGGCGATCGCCGGGCTCCTGGAGGAGCTGACCCGAACACGCACCGTCTTCCCCGGAACCGGCCTGCGCATGGTCTATGAATTGCCGGACAAAGCGGCGAAACCGAATAATGGGGGCCGGGAAAGCTAGCCGCCGTAAATTCCGAGGTCAGGACGTCTGAAGTTTAGGAGGAAATAAAACGCATGCGATTCCCATTGCGCGAAAATTAGCAGCGACTGCTTGCGCCACGTTGATGTTGCTTGTTGCATCCCTATCCGCACCAAATGAGATTGAACGACCGCTCGCCGTCAAATTGGCTGCGCAAGCGGTTACTGAACTTTCCGAGCAGGGAAGCTTCGACAATACTGCCATCCCGGTCGTCTACTTGGCGTTTCCATCATTTGGCACGGAGTTTGCTGCCGACAAAGGCGATTACGCCGGGACTTTAGCAGCGTCGAGCTAAGGAATCCTACCAGAAATCGAATTGTGGGCGACGATGATCGAAACAACGACCGGGGTCTTGGAATCCGCCTCCGGCGAATCGCTCCACTGCTGCAAGGTCGGCTGTCGCTGCTGCCCGCCGATTCCTCGGCCGATTCCATGCCCGAGTCCACTCCCGTATCGCGAGAATCCGTTCGAGGCGGTCTTGGAAAAGTTGACGACGGGCGACGAAAATCTCGCGGCTTCCGGTCCCCGGGATTGGTTCGAAGGCCTGACTCCCGCAATTGGGCAAGCTGATTACTTCCAGAAGTCGTCGGGCGGCGGCCCCCAATCGATTAGCGCGCAGGAATAGACGGCTTTCTCGTCAAACGGAAAGTTGCTTTCCATTTCTGGCGTTAGCTCTAGCCCTAGGCCCGGCGCGTCGGATTTGTGGAGGCGGCCATTGGCGACCCGCGCGTTCTCGCCCATCATTTCCTCGGCGAGAGGAAAGGCCAGCATAGGATATTCGACCAAGTCGCCGCCTGCGGCGAAGGCGGCGTGATAGCTTGCCATAATCGCCGCCGCTCCGCCCCACGCGTGAACAACCACTCCCGTATTCGTCGATGCCGAGTTTTCGAAAATGGACATGACCGCGCCGATGCCGCCGATTACCGACGCGTCCGGCTGGACGAATTCGTAGACGCCGTTCCTCATTCGGTCGATCATCTCCTTCGGCGTCGTAATGATCTCGCCTCCGCAAACCGGCGTGTCTATCCTGGTCCGAAGCTCCTTGAAGCCTTCCGGGCTGTCGGGTCCGATCGCCTCTTCGACAAAAAGCATTCTTTCGCGCGTCAATGCATGAACGGAATTCACGAATTCGACGACATCGCCGACGGCCTGCGGCGGGTCGGCCAAGTTTTGGCACATGTCGACTCCGATTCGAATATCCCTCCTGCCGGCTTCGTTCATTATCCAGGCGGTTCGAAAAACGTCCCTCTTTACGGATCGGATCTTGTAGATTTCGATCCCTAGCGATTCCAGCAGCGCCAGCTCGTTCAAGAACTGATCTTTGGAATCGCAGCAGCCCCCGCTACCGTATATCTGGATTGACTCCGCCGCGGCGCCGCCCAGGAGTTCATAGACCGGCATGTCACGAGACTTTGCCTTCGCGTCGTGAAGGGCGATTTCAAATGCGCTGATCACGTGCCTGGCTGCTCCCTGGAGCGACCAGTAGTCGCAGACGCTTCGCAGATCCTTGACTCTGCGCTCGATATCGAAAGCGTCCTTTCCCAATAGGTACGGAGCGCAAAGTTCGACGATGGATTTGAACACCAGCGGCGCGAATACTGCGAGGTAGCCCTCGCCGAGGCCGGTCGTGCCGTCCGACAAAGTAACTTCTACCATCCCGATCGTTCTTTTCGGCCCGTTCGGAAAGCACTCCTTGATTTCCGGGTCGTCCGCGTCGGCGTAGGGCGAGCTAAGAAGAACGCACCTGATGTCCTCGATCCTATTCATGTAGACTTTCCAGAGGTCGTGCCGATCTCGGCAGGTTTCGCGCGCGGCGGCGAGACTCATGGTCGACGAGCATTTGCCGGGCTTCGCTTCGACGGGGCTCGGCTACGCGCCGCCGGCTGTCTCGACGCGAGGCGCTCCGATGGCCTTCAGCATTTCCAGGGCCGCGCCGCGGTATTTCTCGCGGATATCGCGCGTCGGCGGTCGGCAGCGGCTGGACGGGAGGCCGACCAGCTCCATGCAAAGCTTGTCGAGATAGCCGTCTCCGCTCGTAAAATCCCGCTCGATTTCGACCCATAGCTTGTAGAAGGGCTTGGCTTCCTCGACCAGCATTCTGCAGATCTCGGCGTAGTTCTGCGAGCGCACTTCGTCGACGAGCTTGATCCCCCATTCGGGCCAGAAATTGCAGTTGTGCACTTCGAAAGCCTTCGCGCCAAGAGCGGGCATGGCGCTGGAGGAGAAAAGCAGATTGTTGTCGATCACTGTAAAGCGCTCGGAAAAGTGGGAGGTCACGTCTTCGAATTCCATCGCATCGGTTCTAGGCGCGGCCCACTTCAGGCCGACGACTCCCGGAATTTCAGCCAGGCGCTCGACCATCGCAAAGGATATGTTCGAACTCGTCCAGAACGTATTGTAGATGATTAACCCGATATCCGGTTCCGCTTCGGCCGCTTCGCGCACGAATTCTTCGAAATCCCCTTCGGTATGGGAAAAGTAGAACGGGCAGGAAACCTGAATGAACTTGGCGCCTGCCGCTTTCGCCGCGCGAGCCAGCTTGCGCACTTCCAGCGTGCTCGTCGTCTGCGCGCCCATGGCCACCGGCGCGGCGCCGGCGACTTCATCGACTACGATTTCGGCCACTCGAATGCGCTCCGCGAGCGTCATGGTCGAAAAATCGCCCGCTGCTCCCGCGGCTAGGAAGGTCGCATAGTCCTCGTTCAATCCGGCGTCGACCAGAAACCGCACGTGGCTGCGCAGAGCTTTCTCGTTGATCGAAAACCCGTCTTCGTCCAGGAAGGGCGTCGGGACGGTGACGTAGCATCCCCTCAGTTCCGACTTCAATTTTTCCGTGTTCAAATTCCGCACCTCGGAAATTGGGCATTCCGCCGGCCGATGCCCGTCCGGCGATTTCAAACCGGTCCGCTCGCAATTGCGCTGTCTCGATTCGGCTGCCGCATAGTCTATGCCGGTCGAGCCGGTTCAGCAATCAGAAGATAAGCGGGCGCCTGAACGCGGAACCGGGACCAGTCTGCCGTTGCGAGGCGCTGGGCCGCGGCGGCCTAGACCGGCGGAGCAGGCCGCCGAAGGGTTGTCCGCAGGGAAAATTTCAATTGTCGAAGTCGTATATGGACAATAATTCCCGGCGGACATAGTATCTCGGCAGCGCCATTCCTTAATCGAGGCAAGCAAGTTGGAAGCATTCGTATACGCATCGCACGCCATGCGCGTTCGATTTGAGCGCGGATGCAGGTCCAGGGTCGCCGAAGAGGCAGAACTCCTCGGATTGAAAAATGCAATGGTGCTCTCAACTCCCGAGCAGGAAGGCCAGGCCTCGGAAATTTCGGACGCGCTGGGAAAGAGGTCGGCGGGAGTCCTCGCGGTCGCCAGAATGCATACGCCGACCGACGTGACGGAACGCGCTGTCGACGAGCTCGCCAAGGTCGGAGCGGACGGTACGGTTGGCTTTGGAGGAGGGTCGACGATAGGTCTCGGCAAGGCCATTGCGATCAGAACTGGAATTCCGCAGATAGCGATACCAACCACCTATGCCGGATCTGAAATGACTCCGATCCTGGGGCAGACGAAAAACGGAGTGAAATCGACGCTTCGCGATGCGCGCGTCGTCCCGGCTTGCGTTCTTTACGATGTCGAATGCACACTGACGCTGCCGCCGGCCGCGAGCGCCAACTCGGGACTCAATGCGATCGCGCACGCCGTGGAAGGGCTTTACTCCCGGGACCGCAATCCGATTTCTAAGCTGCAGTGCGTCGACGCCGTAAGGGCGTTGATCGAGGCGCTTCCCGTCGTTGCGAAGCGGCCCGGCGATATCGAAGCGCGGCAGAAGGCCCAGTACGGAGCGTTTCTTTGCGGCCTTGCCCTTGGCCACTCCGGCATGGCCCTGCACCATAAGCTCTGCCACGTGCTTGGCGGCGCATTCGATCTGCCGCATGCCGAGACTCACGCGGTCGTGCTTCCGTACGCCGCCGGGTTCAATGCCGAAGCTGAAGGCCTAGAGCCGATTCGCGAGCTGTTCGGAGAGGCCGGCATCGGCGCGGGGCTCTGGGATTTCGCGAGGCTTCTGGAAGCTCCGGCAAGCCTCGCCGAAATCGGCATGCCGGAAAGCGGCGTCGAAAAGGCGGCGGATCTAGCGGTGGCGTCGCCCTACTGGAACCCGCGGCCCTTCGGCCGAGAGGACATGGCCGGACTGATCGGCGCGGCGTTTCGCGGCGCAAGGCCGGAAAATTGAATCCATCGCTTGAGAAAGGATAGTGAAATGACGCTTAAACCGCTTCCGGCGCTCGGCCGAAGAAAGTTTCTGAAAACGGCCGCCGCGACCGGCGCGCTGGCCGCCGGCCTGGGCGCGCCGGCCGTTCATGCGCAGTCGAGAACGATCAAGATCGGCTACGTCAGCCCGCAAACCGGGCCGCTTGCCGCGTTTGCCGAAGTCGACGGATATATAGTCGAAGGCTTCCTGCAGGCCGTAGGCGGCGGCGTTCAGTCCGGCTCGAAGAATTTCAACTTCGAGGTCGTGATCAAGGACAGCCAGTCCAATCCGAGCCGAGCCGCCGAGGTCGCCAAGGAATTGATCGTCGACGACGAAATCGACATCATGGTCGCCGCGCACACGCCTGAAAACACCAACCCGGTAACGACGATGTGCGAAATCGAAGAGATTCCGTGCGTTTCGACTCTGGCCCCTTGGCAGCCGTATTTTATCGGAAGGCAAGGCAATCCCGGCGATCCCGGGAGCTGGACAAGTTTCGACTACACCTATCATTTCTTCTGGGGGCTTGAAGATCTGATCGCCGTGTTCACGAATATGTGGCACCAGCTGGATACCAACATGTCGGTCGGCGCCCTGTTTCCCAACGATGCCGACGGCAACGCCTGGGGCGATCCCAACAACGGCATGCCGCCCGCCCTGGAGGCGCAGGGGTTCAAGCTCACCGATCCCGGTCGCTACCAGAATCTTCAGGATGATTTCTCGGCTCAGATCAACGCCTTCAAGGAAAGCGACGTCGAAATCGTAACCGGCGTCGTGCTGCCTCCCGATTTCGCAACGTTCTGGACGCAGGCGCGGCAGCAGGGCTTCGTTCCCAAGGCGGCTTCGATCGGCAAGGCGATACTGTTTCCGTCGGCCGTCAACGCCATAGGCGATAGCGCGCAGAATCTTTCATCGGAGATCTGGTGGTCCAATTCGCATCCGTTCAGCTCCTCGCTGACCGGAATAAGCGCTGCGGACATGTGCTCGGGATTCGAAAGCTCGACCGGCAGGCTGTGGACCCAGCCTCTCGGTTTCGTCCATGCGCTGTTCGAAGTGGTGGCGGACGTGGCGAAGCGCATCGACAGCGTGAACGACGCTGAAGAGGTCGCGGCGGCGATAGCGGCTACGAATATCGAATCGATCGTGGGGCCGATCGCATGGGACGGCGCCAACGTTCCTCCGTTCGCGCAGAAGAACATAACCAAGACGCTGCTCGTCGGCGGGCAATGGCGCAAGAGCGACGACGGCTTGTTCAGACTCGTGATCGTCGACAACGCGACCTACCCGGACATTCCTGCCGGCGGCAAGATGGAAGAGATTTCCTGAATGGAGAGCGGCGAGGCGACGAAACGCCGCCGCCTCGCCTCGGTCGACGGGCCGCCGCTTCGGAGAAAGCGACATTTTAATCGATGCTGCTCGAACTGAAGAATCTCAGCAAGTCCTTCGGCGCGGTGGTCGTGGCGGCCGATGTCAGCCTCGCGGTCGAGGACGGCGAGGCGCTGGGAATAATCGGGCCCAACGGCGCCGGGAAGTCGTCCGTCTTCAATCTGGTATCCGGCACCCTGGAGCCGGATTCCGGCTCGGTGCTCCTTGACGGCGCCGACGTAACCCGCGAGCCGCCTCGTCGCAGAGTCCTGGCGGGCATCGGGCGCAGCCATCAAATTCCGCTGCCGTTCGAGCATCTGACCGTGTTCGAGAATACCGTCGTGGCGGCCTGCTTCGGAACAGGGGCGAAAGAGGACGCGGCGCGGGATCGGGTCGTCGAAATCCTCCATATGACGAAACTGCTTCCGAAGGCCAACCTGCCCGCGGGCGCGCTGACGCTGCTTGAAAGAAAGCGGCTGGAAATGACCAGGGCTCTGGCAACCGGCCCGAAGCTGCTGCTGCTCGACGAGATCGCGGGCGGATTGACGGAAGGAGAGTGCCAGGAGCTGGTCGCGACGATTCAGGAGATTAGAGCCGACGGCATGACGATAATCTGGATCGAGCACGTAACCCATGCTCTTCTCGCGGTAGTCGACCGGCTTGTCGCTCTGGATTTCGGAAAGATCATAGCCGAAGGCGCGCCTCGCGAAGTCATGAATTCGGAATCGGTGCAAAGAATCTACATGGGCGTCGATTGATGGCGCTGCTGTCCACCAACGGCCTGACGGCCTTCTACGGAGACTTCCAGGCGCTATACGGAATCACGTCGGAGATCGGCGAAGGCGAGACCGTTGCGATCATCGGGGCCAACGGCGCGGGCAAGACCACCTATCTCTCGGCGCTGGCCGGGCTGCGAACTGCGGACAAGTCGATGATCGAGTTCGACGGCGCCCCGATCGGCGGCGAAAAGCCGGCGCGAATCCTGTCGCTGGGCATTGCCATGGTGCCGGAGGGACGCAGGCTCTTTCCGTCGCTCTCCGTAGAGGAGAACTTGCTGGTCGGCAATTACGGGCGCAAGGCGAAAGGCCCCTGGTCCCTTGAAGCCGTTTACCGGCTGTTTCCGATCCTGCGAGAAAGGCGAAGGCAGAGCTCGCATTCATTATCGGGCGGCCAGCAGCAGATGGTCGCCGTCGGCAGGGCGCTGATGTCGAACCCTCGGCTTTTGCTCTGCGACGAAATCAGTCTCGGGCTGTCTCCGGCCGTCGTGAAGGACATCTATGCGGCGATCGCAAGCATTCGCGCGAGCGGGGCTAGCGTGATAGTCGTCGAGCAGAACATCAACCAGGCTCTCGATGTCGCCGACCGCATCTATTGCCTTCTTGAAGGGCGGGTCACGCTCGAAGGCTCGCCGGCCGGCCTTGGCGCGGGCCGGATTCGCTCGGCGTATTTCGGCGGCTAGCGGCATGATCTGGGTCGATACGATAGTACAGGGGATCATGCTCGGGGGGCTGTACGCGCTATTCGCGACGGGCCTCAGCCTGATTTTCGGCATCATGAGGCTGGTCAATCTAGCGCATGGCGACTTCATGGTTCTGGGCGCGTTCGCCGTTCTCGTTGGCGTCGAAGCGCTCGGTCTTGGAATCATCGCGTCCGCGATTCTTGCGGGCGGATTTATGTTCGTCGTCGGATACGTGCTGCAGCATCTGCTTCTCAACCGCACGCTCGGCGAAGACCTGCTGCCGCCTCTGCTCGTGACATTCGGCCTGTCGATCATAATCCAGAACGGGCTGCTGGAAGGGTTCTCGGCGGATACGCGGCGCCTGAAGGCCGGCGGGTTCGAGGAAGTATCGGTTCAGCTTGGCTCCGTGAGCATCGGCGCGATGCCGCTGCTGACGTTTTTCTCGGCGGTCGTCGTCATCCTGCTACTAAATTGGCTGTTTTACAAGACCGAGACGGGGCGGGCGTTCCGGGCGACGTCGGACGATCCCATTACCGCCCAGCTGATGGGCATAGACAACAACAGGATATTCTCGCTCGCGATGGCTCTGGCGATGGTCGTCGTAGCGATTGCCGGCCTTTTCCTCGGCGCGCGCGCGACTTTTGATCCGCTGATCGGACCGAGCCGGCTGATCTTCGCATTCGAGGCGGTTATTATCGGCGGGTTGGGAAGCCTGTGGGGAACTCTCGCCGGCGGCGTCATACTCGGACTCGCCCAGGCGATCGGAGCGCAGATCAATCCGGAATGGCAGACGCTCGCGGGGCATATCGTCTTCCTGGCGGTCTTGATCGTCAGGCCGCGCGGCCTGTTCCCCCGGATGACGGGCTGAAATGATCGACACGTCGCAATACTCGGTCGAACATTCGACTAGAACGTCACGAATCGCGCTTCCGCTTCTCGGGCTGGCGGTCCTGGCGCTCGCGTTCGCTCCGTTGGTGGTGTCGCGCTCGGTCATTCTCGATCTGTTTTTCGTACTGTATCTGATCGTTCTGGCGCAATGCTGGAACCTGCTTGCCGGCTATGGAGGCCTCGTCAGCGTCGGGCAGCAGGCGTATGTCGGCGCGGGCGCCTACTTTACGTACGGGGGAGCGATTCTTCTCGGATTGGATCCGCTCGCCGCGATCATCGCGGCGGGATTGGCGGGCGCCGCGCTCGCGGTTCCGACAGCGCTGGTCGTATTTAGGCTGCAAGGCGCCTACTTCGCGATCGGCACCTGGGTCGCCGCGGAGGTGTACCGGCTGATTTTCGCGCAGTGGAAGGATCTGGGCGGCGGAACAGGGACTTCCCTCCCGTCTTCGGTGGCCAAGGGAATGGTCGGCGTGTCGTGGACCAAGACGGCTCTCGACTTGAAGACGTCGGCTGCGCGCGACGTCGTTTCATTCTGGCTCATTCTCGCCCTGGCGGTTCTGGTCGTCGGAGCGAGCTACCTGTTCCTAAGGAGCCGCAGCGGGCTGGCGCTGTCCGCGATCCGCGACAATCAGGCGGCCGCGGAGAGCGTCGGGGTCGATGTAACGCGATCCAAATTGGCGGTCTACGTGTTCGCTTCCTTCGGCGCGGCGCTCGCCGGAGGCATAATTTTCTTCCAGAAGGCCTCGATTACGCCGGACAGCGCATTTTCGGTCATCGAGTGGACGGCATTCGTGCTATTCGTCGTCGTAATCGGCGGAATCGGGACTCTGGAAGGACCGATCATCGGCGCGCTTATTCTGTTTGGCCTGCAGAATTGGCTCAGCGACTACGCGACCTGGTACCTGATTTTGCTCGGAGCCGTCGCTTCGGCGGTCATGCTCGTCGCGCCGAAGGGCATCTGGGGATTCGTCCAGGCCAAATTCGATTTTTCTATTTTTCCGACTCGGCGGCGATTAATAGGCCCCGACACCCCGGTTCCCGACTACACTAGGCCGGTTCAGGAATTGGCGAAGCCGGAGCCCGCGGGAGTCAAGGGCTCGGATATCCGTTTGGAGGAACCAATGTTCGATATTGAGACCGACGTTCTGATTGTCGGTTCCGGTCCGGCGGGAGGCGCGGCCGCGGCCCTGCTTTCGTCATACGGCGTTCCGAACGTCATGATCGAGAAATACAGCTGGCTCGCGAATACGCCTCGCGCCCATATCACGAATCAGCGGACCATGGAGGTCCTGCGGGAGCTCGGAATCGAGCAGGATGCGATCGCCAAGTCGGTTCCGCAGGAGCTGATGGGCAACAACGTGTTCTGCACGTCGCTGGCGGGCGAAGAAATAGGGCGGCTGCTAACCTGGGGCAACCATCCCAGCCGGAAAGCGGACTACGACCTCGCCAGCCCGTGCCGAATCTGCGATATCCCGCAAACCTTGTTCGAACCCATCGTGGTCGGAAAAGCCATGGAACTTGGCACGGTCGCACGGTTCAAGACCGAGTATGTTTCCCATTCGCAGGATGCGAGCACGGTCGTCGCGACGGTGCGGGACCGGCTCGCCGATCAGACATACCGGATACGCGCGAAATACATGATTGGGGCCGATGGGGCGAAATCGGAGATCGCGGAGCATCTCGGGCTTCCGATGGAGGGCCGGATGGGTGTCGAGGGGTCGATGAACATCGAATTCGAAGCGGACCTAAGCACCTACGTGGAGCACCGTCCGTCCGTCCTCTACTGGGTGTTTCAGCCGGGGTCCAATATCGGCGGCATCGGCGCCGGAGTCGTGCGAATGGTCCGCCCCTGGAACAAATGGCTGTCGATCTACGGCTATTCCGTTGAAGACGGCCCGCCCGATCTGACGGACGCCGATGCCGAGCGAATCGTGCGCCAGTTGATCGGCGACGACGAAATTCCGGTAAAGATCACGCGAAAAAGCTTCTGGACCGTTAACAATATGGCGGCACGGCGGTATTCAAAGGGACGCGTATTCTGCATGGGCGACGCGGTCCATAGGCATCCGCCTTCCAACGGGCTGGGATCGAACACGTCGGTTCAGGACGCGTACAATCTCTGCTGGAAGCTTAAGCTGGTTCTCGAGGGAAAGGCGGGGGAAGGGCTGCTCGACAGCTACAACGATGAAAGGCAGCCGGTCGGGCGGCAGATCGTCGCCAGGGCGAACAAGTCGATCGAGGACTACGGTCCGATTTTCGAAACGCTCGGCCTGACGCATCCGGGACCGCCCGAAGAGATCAGGCGGAGGATGGACGCGAGAAAGCAGCCGACAGTCGAAGCCGAGGCCCGGCGCAAAGCGCTCAACGGATACATTCGGCGAAAGAGCTATGAATTCAACTGCCACGGCGTAGAACTCGGCCAGCGCTACGTTTCGAATGCCGTCGTGCCGGACGGAACGCCGGAACCCGGCTATGAGCGAGATAGGGAGCTTTACTATCATCCGACGACATGGCCGGGCGCGCATCTGCCGCACGTATGGGTTGATATCGGGCAGAAAAAGGTTTCGACGATTGATCTCGCCGGACGCGGCCGCTTCGCGCTGTTCACGGGGGTTTCCGGCGCCGGCTGGGTCGAGGCGGGCGCGCGGGCGCAGGCCGAGTTCGGCATTCGAATTCGGGTTTATCAGATCGGTCCCGGCTGCGAAGTCAACGACACCTTCGGCGATTGGGCGCAGGCCTCGGAAATCGGCGACAGCGGCTGCATTCTTGTCCGCCCGGACTGCCACGTGTGCTGGCGCAGGAGGGAACTAGCTGCCAATCCTTCCGAAGAACTCGTCGGCGCTCTTCGCCGAATTCTCGGATTTTCCTGACGAGCCGAGCCGGATTTCGGTTCGCTCGCCTACCGGTTCGCTGCGGAAGCCAACGCCGCATCGCACTCTAGCTGGCCACTTCCTTGGTCATCTTCAATTAGCGAATTGCGTTGTGTTCGATGCTTGCCGTCGAGAGGATTTTGGCCCGTCGCAGGCCGCCGGCTGTGAGCGCGCACGCTATTTGACAGGATTTTTCACGCTTTTCAATAAATCGCGTGTTCGCGGCCTTGATCCGAGCGGTTTCGGGAAGCGTGCCTAGCCGAATCATCGTAGCATTCACATTGGGCTTAGTTTATTGAACTGCGGCCGGGTTCTTCGTCCGGCCTTGACCATGTCGTTTTATTCCTATTCGCTTTCGGGGCGAGGCCTGTTGAATTTGCTTTGTCGCCTTGAGGGGCTGCAAGTGCCACGTTTTCCGGCCTCGCTGGCTTAGTTTTTCGTTCCGTCGGTGCTTCGGCAGGCGAAAACGGCATTTGCGCGGTCGCCGATACGGATGATGAACTCTAGGTCCTCGATCAAGGAACATAGTATAAACATTTTCTTGCATGTGCTAATAGCGGAATAGCGCACGTGGAAGGCGAGGGGTAGCTACGTGCTCATTAAACAAGTTAATATAAAGAATTTTCGAGGCATTGAAGAATTGTCTTTTCCACTTGATGACCTTTGCGTCCTGATAGGGGAGAACAACGCTGGCAAGTCTTCGATTCTTGATGCGCTGCGGCTTTGCCTGACGCGTTCATTAACTCGAAGAGGGAATGTATTTGAGGATTATGATTATCACATGCCGGATGCGTCCGCCGATCCCGCTAGAGCTAACCCGATTGAAATAACGCTAACGTTCGAAGAACAGAATGAAAACGAGTGGGCAGATGAGATTTCACAACTTCTTTCTGATGCTGAGCAAGTAAGCGACGCTGGATTAAGGAGCGTAATATTGCGGGTTACGAGTAACTTTGATGCAGAGACAAATGATTATGCAACTAATTACGATTTTTTGGATTTGTCTGGAAATCCTCTAGTCAGAGCAAAAAATCCTCGGCTGCTGATAAGCCTCCAGCAACTTGTCCCTACTTTCTATCTTGCGTCATTGCGCGACGCAGCGCGGGAATTTCGGGCAAAATCACAATTTTGGGGGCCTTCGTACGAGCTCTTGAACTTGATGACATCGCGCGGGCTGAAATTGAGCAAGCTCTGCTTGAACTGAACAGCAAAGTACTCGCACAGCACACTGCTTTCGATAGCGTCAAGGACAAAATCAAGAAGATAGCAGATTTATTGCCGCTTAGCGATAACAACCCAGTATCTATTGAAGCGGTTCCGTCCAAGGTTTTTGACATCCTTTCTCGTACTCAAGTGAACCTCGCCTCTAAAACTGGCGCCCAAATTCCAATTGTACGGCATGGAAGCGGCACACAGAACCTGGCTGTTATTTGCTTGTTCGAAGCGTTTTTGGAAAGTCGTTTGGAGAATGGTTTCGGAAAATACGCCGAACCATTTCTTACCTTGGAAGAGCCGGAAGCTCACTTGCATCCCTCAGCAATAAAGGCGGTTGGTAAAATGCTCAATAAGTTGTCGGGCCAGAAGCTCATTTCAACCCATTCCGGGGAATTATTGGCCGGCGTTCCGCTAAGCAAAATCTGTCGTCTTCGACGACGAAACGGAAAAATTGCGGCCTATCGAATAGGGAAAGGCAAATTGAGTAGTGAGGAATTGAGCAAGTTAGACTATCACATTCGTGCTAAGCGGGGCGGCTTATTGTTCTCTCGTTGCTGGCTTCTGGTCGAAGGCGAAACTGAAACGCTTCTTTTATCAGAGTGCGGGCATGCCATGGGACGGGATTTGTACGCTGACGGCATCTCTTGCATCGAATACTCTCAGGTTGGCGTGGAGAAGTTCATCAAGCTCGCTGATCTACTCGGTATCGAGTGGTTTGTACTTGCGGACAACGACAACGCAGGAAAGAAATACAAAAAGTCGGCTCAAGATTTGCTCGGCGAGCGCGAAGGCAAGGACCGCATTCGGCTTCTGGATCATGGATCCATGGAAGAATTCCTGTGTGAGGAAGGCTTTGGAGAAATTTACAAAGCCTCGATTTCCGAGCAGAAGAAAGATAATGTAACTGCGAAAATTGGTACCGATGAATATTGGAAGCAGGTATTGAGCTCTCAAAAAAAGGGAGCGAAGACGCGTAACGCTTTGGTGATCGCTGAAGAAATCGTTGAGCAAGGAAAGTCTGCCGTCCCGAATCTACTCAAAGATGTAATCGAGCGGGCGCAATCCTTGGCAAGGAGTGTTAGTTGACGGTCAATTTTTCAACTTTAAATGCAAATCAGCTTAAAGCTGTGCAGTCGCAGGATGGGCCAGTCCTCGTTCTTGCTGGTCCGGGTTCTGGTAAGACACTGGTTCTGACTTTTCGAATTGCACGGATGATTGAGGAGACGCCGAACAAGCACTTCAAGATTCTTGGACTAACATTTACGAACAAGGCCGCCGCCGAAATGCGCAAGCGGATCGAAGCATTGGTTCCCAATGCAGGCGAACGGACGCTCTTAACGACGTTCCATTCCTTGTCCGCCGACCTTCTACGGCAACACGGTCATCACATTGGCCTTAGGCCGGACTTCACTATCTTGGTTCAGGATACTGATCGGCACTCCCTTCTTGATGAGGCAATAGACCAAGCGAAAATCGACCAGTTTGATCAAACTAGCGAAAGGCTTTTGCCACTGATTACGCGGCTAATCGAAAATGATATTTCTCCAAAAAATGCCTTTCAGATCCTGCAAAGCGGTTCTTTCGCCGACCCAGAGGAGCTAACTTCCGTATATCGATGCTATCGTGAATTGATGATTGAGCGAAATGCTCTCGATTTCGCGGGTCTGATTGCAGAAGCCCTAGGGCTTCTTAAAGTGAGCGCTGGAGTTCGCAAGCAATTGCAGAGAATCTATCCATATATTTTTGTGGACGAGTTTCAAGATACAAACCTTTCCCAATACAAGATTCTTTCTCAAATTGTTAATCCGACAACAGGTAATCTTTTTGTTGTCGCGGACGACGATCAGATTATTTGCCAGTGGCATGGAGAAAGTTCCGAGCGACTGTGGGATCTTAAAAGAGATTTCAAAATGGAATTGCTACAACTTCCTGAAAATTATCGATGTCCCGCTGTCGTCGTGGAACTTGCGAATAAACTGATGGCCTTCAACTTTGGCCGATTTGCCGACAAAGAAATTCTCCAGGCACACAACGAAACGATTAGTTCGTCGGTTGTGCGCCTCCGTGGGTTTAATGATTTCACCGAAGAGGTAAATTGGGTCGCAGCGGATATCGCCAGACGAACTGCCGAATCCCAAGGCAGATGCGCCATATTGGCTCGAACTAAGAAGCTTCTCGAGCATGTTGTCAAGTCGCTGGACGAAAATGATATTGCGGGATACTTGGCTGCCCGAAAAAACGAATTCGAGAGTGCCTCTCTTCAATGGTTTCATTCGGTTCTGAGTTTGGCCAACTCGCGAAACAGCCGGGAACATTTGCGCCGGATCTGCAAGGCTTTCTTTTCGCTTGAAGGCATCGATCTCAATGTCAAGGATATCACCGCTCATGCTAGCGCTGAAGATGGTGACTTGTTACGAAGTTGGGCTGTCGCTGCACTAAACCGGTCTGAACTGGCCCCTAGCGGGCGCGAGCTCATAAAAAATGTTCTTTTGCCTGTTCTTGCGGAACGTTTGGATTTTTGGCGGTTTCAGGATTATGCGTTTCAATGGCTAGATGCCCTTCACGATACCGCATCCGATTCACAGGTTGCCTTCGACGCGTATGAAGAAGAGAAGATAACCTGGAAGCAAATCGTTGACGAGATTTCAGCGCAGTACGGTAAACAGGAAGTCAGCCTGCATCTTCTGTTGCAGGAGCTTGATCTTCGCTCGAAATCCCCAAAACCGCCGAGGGGTGCAATCCCATGTTTCACGATCCATGCTTCCAAAGGCATGGAATTTGATCATGTTTATCTCGTTGGCTTGGTTGAAGACCATCTTCCAAGCTGGGCTGCAATTAGGAATGGCGATTGCAGCCGCGAGATGCAGGAGGAGCGCAGAAACTGCTTCGTAGCGATTACTCGGGCTCAGGAGACACTTACGCTAACTTTCGCCCGGAATGTGCATGGTTGGCAAAAAGCTCCCTCACGATTTCTCCAAGAAATGGGTCTTTTAAGCGATTTTAACGGTTGACACTAAATTCGACGACGAGGAATTCGCGTTCAATGGGCATTCCTGAAATATTAGACGAAGGATTTTCGTTGCAGTTGCGTCAATTTTATCTTTGTGCCTTACGCCGCCAAGAAACCTAACGCTCCCAATTTGGCCGATCTAGCAATACGGGTTTTCTAAAATTAATCGGCGTCAATCAGTCCATTCTTCATCGAGCGCTGCTGGCTGCGGTAAGTGACCGTAGAAGGCTTGCCTGTGAAGGTGGATGTTGATTCGCGCGGCGATCATCTTGGGCATCGTGTCAATTGCAAACTCGTGCCCGGCGGCCGTACTTTCAATCAGCTGTTCGCCCCAAACGCCGAGATCGCCGCTCCAATGCTGACAATCCTTTATCCGTTTGGCCGCAATTTGAAAGGAAACATGTTCACCTTGATTTCGAGCAATCACCCATGAGTTGTCGGTTGGGTAGTCCATCCGGTTCGTCGGCCGGTTAGCGTGCCGGTACGATCGCGGCTTTGTAGTGCCCCAGTCTCCATAGATAATTCTCGGATGGTTTGTGTCTCGCTTAATCTGGTTGACAAGTTCTCGGTTTGAAAAAACGCGTTCTCCAATGCCGTGGAAAGTTGTAAAGGCTGTGGGGAAAGTAGTGCAGGAGACGGCAACCGGAACCTCGCGTGGAATATTGGCGAATAACTCTTTGGTGTAGCCGCTTGCTACAGCAGCGACGAGCAGCGCGTCCTCGACCCAACCAAACTCGAAAACTACCGCGTAGTCGTTTGAACCGTCTTTTTCGAGTTTCTTGACCAGCTCGGGCATCCAAACGGGAATTCCATTGCCTACGCCTTCAGCCAAATTTATTCTCAAGCAAAACGTACGGCTGTGCTCTCTAGCCCATTTGATTTGTTCCAGCGCAATTTCGATAGATTGTCCCGCCATGAGCAAACAAGGATTTGTGTATGGGTAGTCCGAGAGCAGATTCCACCAAACATTTAAGTCTGCGGGTTTTTGCGCGAGCTTAAACCAATCTTGCTTCGCCTCGTTTGGTTCGTCATTTTTTATCCTGTAGTAGGTGTCTACGTCTATGAAGTAGCGTCTTGAAGGATAGGATTCCTCGAATTTGTCCAATGCTCTCGACAAAGGTGTAGTATTGAGCCACGGCGCAAGGAGGACTAGCGGAGTCAGGGCATTTTTTGTGCTACCGGGAAGTTCTTTCAGACCTGTTAGCTCCGCTGGACGGATGCCTAGCGTTACCAAGTATTCCTGTACGTCCATCGCCGCAACTTCCTCACATCATTTGAAATTTGATTTCCATTGCGGCCTCCGACACGCCGAATCGTCGAGCAAAGCTCTTGATTGTCTCGCTAGTAATAGGACCCTCAATTTCGGTGGTCGCATTCGCTAACAGGTTTGAAGGAATCACCAGGTCTGATGCGAGTCTGTTTGCTTCGTACTCGATGTTTTGGGGTTGGCCTGACCGAAGCAGGACGTTTTCCGACCATCCGCCCGAAGCAACTATTTTGTCGCGATGCAGCAAATAGTGGGCAATCTCGTGCGCTAGCGTAAAGCGTTGTCGGTGCTTCGCCTCGTGGCGATTGATACGAATGACGAATTGATCACCTTCCTGTTCAATCCGACCGGACGTGCCGCGAGGGAGCGTTGAAATCAAAACCTTTATTCCAAGCCGAGCCGCCATTGCGCCGAGCCTGACCGGACACTCGCCGAGAAACTCGTCAATCACATCACGCTCGTCCTTTGGCAGATTCAAAAACTCCCTCGAAGGCGACTTAATTTTCCAAGTCTCCGATGCGGCCATTTCTATCGACTTTCTGTCCATGATAACCCTCCTCAGTCGCCGACAAACCTGTCATTTCTCGTTGTCAGTGTCTTCATCAAGACGGAATTCATTTCCTCCGGCTTGGAGGCGCGCAATAAGCCTCTCCAAAATCGGGTCCAGCACTCCCTTTCGAGCCATATCAGTCAAAATCTTGTGACCTATTTCTTCATCTAGCAGCGCAATTCGCAGAGCTGGTGGCAATGAATTTCTGACGTTTGCAATGACATTAGGCTCCAACTTCTCGGTAATGGTTTCCGAAATTTTAGCTTCAGCAGCGGCTTGGGCAGAGTTGGCGGCATCGTTCTTAATCTCTCGTAGAGTCTTAAGCGCAACCAGACCAATGACTAATGCGCCTACGGTAACGGCCAGCCCGATCGCTGCAAGGAATATCGTCATCAGCGTTAGAAGCAGATCGACATAGTCGCTTCGCGTAGGATCAAGGTGGGCGACTTGGCCATAATATGGAGTACCCCAACCAAAACACAATACCATTCCGGCAATTGCTACCACGCCACCGACAATTGCCCCGAGGAAAATTAAACTAGTTTTTATCATTAGACGAAATCGCTTTCCTGCATAGACGAAACAATATGCGTCCTAACTGAACTTTTAGCAACGAGCCAACTGTTTCTAAGGTCGGTTAAATTCCGAGATATGTCGTTTCGCTTGTATTTAGATACTTTATAACCGTCGTACCTGAATTCCTCGATCTGCCGATGGAAGCGGTCTCCGCGTCCGCATCAGCCACTTACGCGTAGAGAGTTATTTCTGCCCGATCTGCCTAACCATTCTTCGGCAAGCTCTACCGCGAAGTCGCCCGGTTAAAGGCTAAACGGGACCGGAAGTGCGAACGGATCCGATATCTCAAATGGCGATGCCGGTTCGCTTTATTTGCCGACCTCGATCAGCGGCGATGAACAGGCAGTCCCTAGCCATTCAATAAAGCCGGGCTGCGCGATTGTCTCCGCGTAGACGAATTCGGATAACAACGCACGCGTAAAACGCGGCTGTCTTCCTTAGCAATCTTTCCCGCATCGCCGTTTCAAACAAATTGTTTACACCCACTGTGGCCTGTTTGCTTGAATTTCCTGCCGGAGTGCGCTAAAAAATGAAGGCTTCCATGAGTTTTCGATCGGCTGAGAAGTTTACCCCCTATTGGCGTGGACAAAGAGTGCGAATGTCCGCGTATCGACGGCGACAAGAAATGAATCGTATATTGCAGTGCATGGAATTGGCGACTTTGCCGGGAAGCTGTCGGGAAATGCACGGGAAGTCGAAACCCGACCGAACGCCGGATGCCCGTCGGACCGTCGCGGCCGGCCGTTTCAAAAGGCGGGACGCTTCCGGCGCCGATGCGGTTTGCCGGCGATGAAGGCGGCGGAACCCGCGCAGCCCCGGGGTCGCCGCGAAGCCGATGTATGCGCCCCGGCGCGTGGACGCCCGGTGGGTCTCGATCGGCCTGGCGTATCGGCTGTTCTGAGCCGGCTGGCCTGCGGCGCGCTTTCTGCGCGCGCGGCGCTGGATGAATGTCTCGAGGCGGTCGAGGCGCTGAATCCCGAGATCAATGCGGTTGTCGCGATGAATGCGGACGGCGCGAAGTTACGCGCTGATGCACTGGATCGGGATCGTGCGCGAGGCCGGATAGCGGGTCGTCTCCACGGCATACCTGTGACTTTGAAGGAGACCTTCGACATCGCGGAATTGCCGACGACGTGGGGCGATCCGGCGCGGGCCGGCGCCGTGGCATGCAGGCATTCGCCGGTTGCGGAACGGCTGGAGGCCGCCGGCGCAGTGATTTTGGGTAAGACCAATGTGCCGGAGCGGCTTGCGGACTGGGAAACCCGCAATAGGTTGTTCGGCGCGACGCGAAATCCCTGGGATCCGGCCCGCAGCGCCGGTGGCTCCTCGGGGGGGAGCGCCGCCGCCGTGGCCAGCGCAATGAGTTACGCCGATGTCGGCAGCGACCAGGGTGGATCGATCCGGATTCCCGCGCATTACTGCGGCGTTTACGGACTGAAGCCGACCTGGAGTTTGATCCCTCTGAGCGGCAATTCGCTGTCGGGAGGGATGCGAGGTCAGGACATCAATGTCGCTGGCCCGATTGCTCGCGAACCCGCGGATCTGGCACTCCTGCTTTCGGAGTTGGCCGGGCCCGGCGAGCCGGAATCCGATGCTTGGACGCTCGCACTGCCCGCGCCCGAAGGCCGGCCGCTGTCCACTCGCAGGTTCGCGTGCCTCCTCGATCACCCGGGCTGTCCCATCGACCGTCCCTATCTGGAACTGATGCAGGAATTCGTCGAAGCCCTTCGTGCCAAAGGCGCGAAGGTGGACGAAGGTCGGCTGCCCGAATTCAGTTTCTCCCGCGCCACGGAACTCTTTAATCTACTGGTTCGCAGCGAGACATCGACAAGACTGTCGGACGACAGTTTCGATGCGGCTCTGGCGTTGGCGGGCGGCGAGCGCATCGATCCCGATTCGCACGAATACAGGAATGCCCGCGGCACGGCGATACTGCACCGCGATTGGCTGCAGCTGCACGAGGAGCGTTTGGAGATTTGTCAGGCGTGGCGCCGGTTCTTCAAGGAATATGACGCTTTCCTTTGCCCCGTGGCCGCGAGCACAGCGCCTCGGATTATGAATGACGACAATGTCGCGAACCGCACGATTGAGGTGAACGGCGTTCGGATCCCCATTCTCGATCAGCATTTTTGGGCTGCCGTCGCGAGCCTGCCCTACCTGCCGGCCGTTTCCATGCCGGTCGGCGTCTCAACGAACGGGCTTCCGGCCGGAATTCAGGTCGTCGGACCGGTCTATCGCGATTTCGATGTCATAGAGATATGCACCCGGATTGCGGCGAGCATCGAGGAGAATTGAAGGTCCACGCGTTGCTCACCGGATCTCCCGGCATCTGCCTTCGACGCTTGTTCGACCGTGTGTTTGGTGTAAGACCTACGCGCCGAAGGGCATCCTAATCGCGCTTCCTGACCGCTCAATCCGTTGGGCGATGAAAGCCGTGATGCAACCGGTATTTAGCCCGAGCTGCGCTTGAGCGGTTGGAGCAGCCATTAAATGAAGCAATTGGCGGTTCCCTCGTTCACGGTTTTTTCTCTGAAACTCTTTGCGGGCTATGGGCACACTTTCCCCTGGCCGCCGGCACCCGATCCATGGGCCTCAGGATACTCCGGTCCCGACAACCGTCAGCCAAACGCGAGTTTCATGCTCCGGGGTAAGTAACCGCAGAAAATCATGAAGGTTTTTGTCGAAGATGCGGAGAAAACGGGAGGCGCATCTCGCCATTGGCGAAAGAGATCTAATGGATGCGTAAACGGGAAGCGAAGTAGAAGTTTTCAATTGATAGTGATGAATTCATGAATTCGCGGCGAAAGCGCGTCAATCTAGGCATGGCGGGAATAGACTCTGCGGGCTGAAAATTGCATTCGCTTCCACCACGTTAATTGGCAGCGACGGCAAATTCTTGGGCAGCTGCAACTAAAAAGGATTGCAGCCTACCAAATGCCGGGCGAAACTGTCGGTAGACAACTCCGGCGCGAATGTTTAGCCTGAGGCGCAAAATTAGGAGATTAGATTGAGCGTATGGGGAAAATTGATCGGCGGCGCGATTGGCTTAACGCTTGGCGGACCGCTCGGCGCGTTGATCGGGGTCGGCGTTGGCCACCTGACAGATAAGCACAGGAAGGAGGCTAAAAAGGTCGAACGCCTTGGATATTCCGGGTCTCCGGGGCAAAACGAACGCCAGGAAAACCAGCAAGCAACGTTTATTCTGTCATTTGTCGCATTGGCGGCCAAGCTTAGCAAGGTTGACGGTCGCGTAACTCAGATTGAGTTCGATACCTTGAAGCGAGTATTTCCGATGCCTGGATTCGCATCGACCCTAATGTCCCGAATGTTTATGAACGCGTCAAATGATGCCACGGGATTCGAAGAATACGCCAATCAAATCGCGAGCATTTTCCGGAATAGCCCTAAAGCCCTTGAAGACCTGCTCGGGGCTCTGGTTCTAATCGCCCAATCGGACGGCGTGCTGCACCCCGCCGAGAAAGTCTTCTTGAAGAGAGTATCTGAGATATTCGGCTTCGTGCCGGACGAATATTCGCGAATTTTCGGAATCTACTCCCGACTTGCCGAGACGGACGGCGCCGATCCGTACCAAGTGCTGGGGGTCGCTCCGGACGCGAGCGACAGCGCGATCAAATCGGCGCATAGAAAAATTCTTCGCGAGAACCACCCCGATGTCGCCATGGGCAGGGGCCTTCCCGAAGAATTCATCGCAGTCAGCAATCGGAAAATGGCCGAAGCAAATTCCGCATACGACAGGATCAAGAAGGAACGCGGTATATCCTGACGTTTCGTTCGCTTCAAAGCTTGCAATTTCCTCGCCGGGTATCGAATTCGAAATTGGCTTGTCGGCCAATTTTGAAAGAAAATTCCTCGCATGGATTTTGACGGAGGCTGTTGCGAGCATATTCGGCATTCACTCGGATCGGCCGTTCGCGGAATTCAAATTTCTGAAAATGGTCCCGTGCCTGATCGGAACCGGGGAGATCGGATCGCGAAAAGAAATCGGTCGACAACAGTACTTGGTCGGCTATTGCGTTGCCTTGGAGCGAATTGAGCGGCGCGAACCGGCCAGCCTCGGCGATTCGCTATTCAGCCGCGGTAAAAGCATCGACGAATCAGGGTACGGTCGAGCGGAATTTCTTCCGCATTCGAACCTATGCTTCTGCGGTTCGGGAAGCTATGGGCTTTATGAAGGCGATATCCAATCGACAAGTTTTCCATTTGCTCCCGCGCCTTCGAGAACTCGCGGACAGGTCTTGCCAAAGCAATCGACCGGCGGCAGGGAGCGATTGCCGTTCGGCTTCAGGATTTCGCAGGCGGAAATTCGGATATCAATCGCGAAACAAATCGATTTCAGAAAATTCCGGGGATGGCGAATGAAACTTGGCCTCGCAAATTCGGGTGTCCAGACCCGAATTGGAAACCGGCCGACGATAGATTTAGCAACGCCCGATTAATGAACTATGTGCGAGCGTCGAATGTCGTTTAAGATTTGAAAGCCCCGGCGTCGGGGAATAAATTGCGCTTTCCACTTCATGGCAAAGGAATTGACGATTTGACGCAAAGGAAATTTGGATTGTCGAAGCCGACGATCGACGAAATTCGAAAGGCCGGGTTCTCGACTCCGTGGGATGCTCCGACGGTGCCGCCATTTCCGTTCCGGTTTCGGAATGCGGAAATTCTGACCGCGTTCTATAGGACCGACGCTTCCCATCTCGCCCATCTCGTTCCAGAGCCCCTGGTGCCGACGGGAGACTCGGTTGCGATCCACATCTATCGCATGAACGATACTGACTGGCTCGGGCCGTACGCGGAGACCAATGTCATGTTCGGAGCCGCCCTTCCCGGCAAGGCGGAAGGCGCCTATTCGCCTTACTTGTTCCTGAGCTCGGAAGTAGGCGTCGCGCACGGGCGCGAGATACACGGCCAGCCGAAGAAGCTGGCTACTCCCCGGCTGGAGTTCAGAGGCGACCTGATCGTGGGAACGGTGAAGCGCAACGGCATCGATGTCGTAACCGCGACGATGCCCTACAAGCAAATTCCGGCGGATCCCACCGAAATGTCGGTTCGATTTGACTTCGCGACGAATATCAACCTCAAGGCGGTCGATCATATCGACCGCCGGCCGGCGATCCGGCAACTTACTTCGCGCCGATTGAAAGATGTCGAAATTCACGAGTGCTGGAAGGGCCCGTGCACTGTCGAGCTTCGCCCGAACGCTCAGGCGCCCGTTTTCCGGCTGCCGGTTCTAGAGCCGCTCGAAGGCTTCTATTGGAAGGCCGATTTCACTCTAACTGCCGGAGAAATCCTTTTCGACTATTTGACGGAGGCCATCCAGTGACCATTCAAAAGGTCGTCGTTACAGACTTCAGTTTTTCGGATTTGGACTTGGAGCGCGAGGCGGCATTGGAGTGCGGCGCGGAATTTCTCGAATTTCAATGCAGGAGCGCGACCGAGGTCGCCAATGCGGTTGCCGGCGCAAAAGTTGCCGTCGTGCAGTTCGCAGCCTTCGACGCGTCGGCCGCGAAGGAGATGGCGCCGAACGCAACGGTCCTTCGCTACGGCGTCGGCTACGACAACATTGATACCGAGGCTGCGGCGAGCAACAATATTGCCGTGGGATACGTCCCGGACTACTGCGTTTCCGAAGTGGCCGAGCATGCCGCGGCCGCCAGCCTGTCGCTGCTGCGCAAACTGCCGTCGCTGGATTCATCGGTTCGAAGGGGCGAATGGAAGTCGACATCCGCAGGCAAGGGCATAAAGCCTTTCAGCGAATGCGTTTTCGGATTCCTGGGCTTCGGCAACATCGGCCGAGCCGTGCACAGCAGGCTTCAAGGATTCGGGTTCAAATTTCTGATCGTAGATCCGATAATTGCCAAAACCGGAGCGGAGCAAGGCGTCGAAATCGCGAGTCTGGATAGGCTGTTCCGAGAATGCGACGCCATTTCGGTCCACGCGCCGTTGAATTCCGAAACGGCCGGTGTCGTCTGCGCTGAAACGCTTTCGAAGATGAAGCCGAACGCGGTTGTCGTCAATGCCTCGCGCGGCGGAATTGTCGTTGAAGCCGATCTAGCGGAGGCGCTGCGGGCGGGAACGATAGGCGGAGCCGCTCTCGACGTGTTCAGCGAAGAACCGCTTCCGGCGAGCTCGCCGCTGCGCGATGCGCCGAATTTGATTCTGAGCCCTCACGCCGCGTATTATTCCGATTCAGCTATTGGCCGCCTTCAAAAATCGGTGGCCGAAGATATTCGCAGAGCGCTGTCGGGACAGCCGCCGCGCTGTCGGATTGTTTAATCGCATCCCTCCGGCGCGAGTCGAGGCAATAGGCAGCCGCATTGGAGTCGACGATTTCGCCTGCTCCGGGAGGAATATTCGCGATTCTTTATTATTTGCGTTTCTCGCCGCCGTGGAGGGCCCCCGTGTCGCGCGCCGGCATCGCCGTCGGCCGGTCGAGCGGGGAGTCAAATTTCCCGGCAAGACGGCTAGGGACGGGCCGAATGGAAATTCAGGGTCCGGCCCGGCAGTTTCCGAGCCGACGGGACCGGGATTAGGCGATTTCAGAATCGAGTAGGAGTGCAAGAGTTCATGATTGGCCCGGTCCGCGATATTTGTGTCAAATGCCGAGGATTGATCTTGCATTTCGTGGGCGTTATATGCGCGGAATTCGCATCGGATCCTTTCTGGCACGCCTCCGACCTCGTTTGGAAAGTTCGATTTAGGTGTGGAAAGCGGAATGCGTCTTGCGCACGAAACCGGTTTGATTATTACCGCATCGATTGCGATGAAGTCGTCCGAATAGTTTTCCGCAGCCTTTGCGTAACCGTTGCGGCGATTGGCGTTGATTCCCGCCGTTTTTAGTGTAGTGGTCGTTGAAGCCGCAGATTGGCGCCTGATATTCGCCGGCGCCGGCTGCGGCGAAATAGCTGAGGGCAATGACGGAACCGAGCGAATTCGAGAAGGCTCTGAATTCCGAATAACAAGGAGATGGATATGAACAATGTGAGTAAGCTATGTATCGCCGCGCTCGTGTCGGCGGGATGCGCTACCGGCGCCGCCGCGGATGCGGTCATGGCGCAAAAGGGTATGAAGGCCGACATGGTTCTGCTGCCCAAATTCCTGGGAATCCTGGTTTTCGACCAGGCCAATACCGGCGCACAGGAGGCGCATGCGGAATTGGAGAACCCGGGCGAACTGCTTTTCGTTGGACCTACCCCGGAAAACAGCGTTGCCGGGCAAATTGAAATCGTAACTACCGCGGCGACGCAGAGCAGGGATGCCGTTATGATTTCGAACAACTCCGGCGATCAGATCGTTCCTGCCGCGCAGGCCGCCAAGGATGCGGGCGCCAAGGTCGTCACCTGGGATTCGCCGATTCCTTCCGGAGAGGCGGAGGATGTATTCGTTGCGCAGGTCGATTTCGCTTCGATAGGCGAAGTCATGGCTGAAATGGCCCATTCGATACTTGGCGGCGAAGGACAAATGGCGGTACTGTCGGCTACGCCCGACGCGGCAAACCAGAATTCCTGGATCGCCGCGATGCAGGACGCCCTCAAAGCCGACATGTTCAGCGGAATCGAACTGGTCGACATCGTCTATGGCGACGACCAGTCCGAAAAGAGCTATGATCGGGCGCTTGCGCTGGTCGACAAATATCCCGACCTGGGCGTGATCATGGCGCCGACGACGGTCGGAATCCAGGCCGCGTCCAAAGCCATGCAGGACGAAGGGCTCTGCGACGAGGTCGCAGTTTCAGGCCTCGGCCTTCCCTCCGAAATGCTTAGCTACACGCTGAACGGATGCGCCACCGAATTCGCGCTTTGGAGTTTCGTCGACCTCGGTTATCTGACCTACTACACCGCGTATCTGATGGCGACCGGACAGATTAAAGGCGAAATCGGAGAATCCTTCGTCGCTGGCCGCATGGGCGAATATACGATCGAAAAAGATCCCACCCGCGAAAACGGCCTTCGCGTTCTCATGGGGCCGTTCACGGTCTACAACGCGAGCAATATCGAAGCCGCCGCCGCTGAATAGGCGACATATTGGTATTCCCCGCCGGGAAGTTCCCCGGCGGGGCGATTCTACCGCAAGCTTAGAATTCACGGATGGCGCAGCCGATCCTGGAATTGCGGGGCATGTCGAAGAATTTCGGCATGACGGAGGCGCTCAAGGATTTTTCCCTGGAAATTCACCCCGGCGAGATTCATGCCGTCGTGGGCGAAAACGGCGCCGGCAAGTCGACCATGATCAAGATCATGACCGGCGTATACCAGCCTAGTTCCGGCGAAATGATCATGCATGGGGAGCGGGTTGACTTCCATGGCACGGCCGAAGCGCAGACGCGGGGGGTCGCCGCCATCTACCAGGAGCCGATGGTGTTCCCGGATCTGGATGTCGCGGAGAATATATTCCTGAGCCACCAGGGCCTCGGCATGTTCATGAATTGGCGAAGAACCTACGAGGACGCGCGCAAGCTCATCGCCCGGCTCGGGGTTGCTCTCGACGAGGACCGGAGCGCGAACGGCCTGACGCTCGCCGAGCAGCAGACGGTTGAAATCGCCAGAGCTCTTTCGCTGAATGTCAAGGTGCTCATAATGGACGAGCCGACATCGTCGCTTTCGGCGCACGAGGTCGAAAAGCTCATGGCCATCGCCCGGACGCTCCGCGCGGAAGGCGTGGCGATAATATTCATCAGCCACAGGCTCGAAGAAGTATTCGAGGTCGCAGACAGGGTCACGGTTTTACGGGACGGGCGGCTGATCTCAACCCGCCTGATCGGCGACGTAACCGCCGACGGGCTGATTTCCGAAATGGTCGGTCGCGACGCAAGCGAATTTTTCGCCAGAAGCGGCACCCAAAGGCGCGACGAAGTCGCGCTGGATGTGCGCGACTTGACGCTCGACGGCGTGTTTTCGTCGATCTCCTTCGATGTGAAGGAAGGCGAGGTGCTTTGCTTCGCAGGGCTCGTCGGGGCTCGGCGCACGGATGTCGCGCTGTCGATTTTCGGCGTAGCTCCCGCCGATTCCGGAGGCATCTTCGTCGGATCCCGTAAAGCGAGCATTCGATCGGCGAATGATGCGATGAAGCTCGGAATTGCCTACGTATCGGAGGACCGGCGGAAACTCGGCCTCGCGATGACGATGCCGGTAGTGGCCAACGCCACGCTCGCGACGCTTCGCAAATACATGTCGAAAATCGGAATCCTGAATCGCAGCAGCGAAATCGAGACGGCTCTGAAGTACCGCAAGCGCCTGAATATCAGAACGCCGGACGTCGACAGGGAGGTCGGAGATCTTTCCGGCGGCAACCAGCAGAAGGTCATGCTCGCGAAGTGGCTGGATGCAGATCCCCGGATTCTAATTTTCGACGAGCCCACGCGGGGCATCGACGTCGGCGCGAAGGCCGAGGTGCATAGCATAATTCACGACCTGGCCAAATCCGGGGTCGCGATCATCGTGATCTCCTCCGATCTTCCGGAAGTTCTGGCTCTTGCGGACCGGATCGTCGTCATGCGCGAAGGCCGGCAAATGGGCATTTTCGACGGGGAGACCGCAACTCAGGAAGCCATCATCCGGCTTGCAACGGGCCAGTCGGCGAACGAGGCAAGCGCTTGAACCGCTGGAGCATCGCCGATCTGAGCCCCCAGGCGCTGCGCCTGCTGGCGCTGCTCGCAGTGATGGTGCTGGTGATCCTGTTTTTCGGGACCCAGATCGATCGCTACTACAGCACTAGAATGTTCAACAGGGTTTCCACCAGCGTCGCGATCATGGCGCTTATCGCGACGGGGCAGGCTCTAGTCGTCCTGACGCGGAATATCGACCTGTCGGTGGGATCGATCGTCGGGTTCACGGCATACGCGGTCGGCGGCGTGGTCACGCGGTTTCCCGACTTGAATCCGGCATTCGCCATCGGCGCGGCCGTATTGACGGGCGCGGCATTCGGAGCGTTCAACGGCTTTTTCGTCGCCTATGCGAGAATTCCCGCCATCATCGTTACGCTCGGCACGCTGGCCCTGTTCAGGACGTTTCTGGTGGAGTATTCCGGCGCGAAATCCATCATTACGGCCGATCTTCCCGAATGGATCTTGTCGCTTCCGCGCACAAACCTTTTCAGCATCGGCAATCTGGACATAAGACTGACATTCGCTGTGGCCGTGATCGTGGTCGTCGTGGTCCATTTGGCGGTAACTCGCCTTCGAATCGGACGTAAATTCTATGCGGTTGGGTCCAATCCCGAAGCCGCGGTTGTCGCGGGCATTGATTCCCGCCGAATCGTATTCCTCGCCTTCATAGCTTGCGGAGCGCTTTCCGGTCTCGCCGGCTTCATGTTTCTCTCGCGATTCGGCAATATTACGGTCGTCGCGGGCTTGGGCTTCGAGCTTAAATCCGTGGCGGCGGTCGTCGTGGGCGGAGTCAATATTTTCGGAGGGTCGGGCACGGTCATCGGCGCCATGCTCGGCGCCATTCTCGTCGGGCTTCTCGACGCGAGCCTGGTCCGCCTCCAGTACATGAGCGAATTCTGGCGCGAAGCCATTCTCGGTTTCCTGATTCTCGCGGCCGTCGCGATCGACAGCGTCTTTATGCGAAGGCTTTTTGCATGGCGGTATGCGCGCCGGGAAAAACTGCAGGCTCGGCTGTCGGCCGAAGGAAAGGCGAAGGGCGAATGAATATCGCGGAAACGGGAGTCGCGAAAAGTCCGCTTCAAAAGGCGGTCGGCCATCTTACCGACTGGGAAGGATTTCTTCTGGCCGTGCTTCTGGTTACGATCATCGCCAACGCCAGCATGTCGGACGTATTTCTGACGGTCAACAACCAGATAAATCTTTTCCAGCTTTCCATCGAGAAAATCATTGTCGCGCTAATAATGACGCTGATCATTATCAATGCGGAAATCGACTTGTCGGTAGCGTCGATGATGGGACTGGCCGCCTGCGCTTTCGGCTGGCTGTTCCATCACGATGTTCCTATCGGGCTTGCCGTGCCCATCGTAATCCTGATCGGAGCGCTCGGCGGCTCCTTCAACGCGTTTTTCATAACCGTGATGGGCCTGCCGTCGCTTGTCGTAACTCTCGCGATGCTGATCGGCTTCCGGGGACTCGCCAGGGTGCTTGTCGAGGACCGGGGAATAACGGATTTTCCGGAGTGGTTCGATGCTCTTGGCCAGCAGCCCTTGATCGGGCCGTTCCCATTGGCGCTGCTGATATTTTTCGCGCTTCTGGTGTTTTTTATCGTCGTTCTGCATTTTACGGGGTTCGGCCGCTACGTCTATATGATCGGCAACAACAAGGAGATGGCCGTCTATTCCGGCGTGGCCGTCAATCGCATCAAGGCGACTTTGTTTATTGCGTCAGGGACGATTTCGGCGCTGGCCGGCATTCTTTTCGCCGCCCGCGTCGGCGCTGTTCGGGGAGATGTCGCCCTTGGCTTCGAACTGGACATAATCACGATGGTCCTGCTTGGCGGCATCAGCATTTTCGGCGGAAGAGGCACCCTATTCGGAGCCGTATTCGCGATGCTGATCGTTCTGAATCTGCGCAACGGCATGGCCCTTGCGAACATTACCCATCATCTTCAGACCGGCGTGATCGGCGTTCTGCTAATACTGTCGGTGCTATTGCCGAACATGCGCGGCATGATTCGGCAGTTTCGCGAATCTCGCGCTTCCGCTAAAAGTTAATCCGCGCGACAATTCTTCAATCGGGATGATCGATATCGGGAAATCGCAGCAATCGCGCCTGATGCCGCCATTCGCCGCCTGCGCGGCCAGCGGCCGATCGGCGCGCGCCGGAAATTGCGTCGCGGGGGGGCTGAAGCGAACCCGGTCGAGCTAGAAGACGATCGCGGCTTTAAAAACGGGAAGGAGAATTGCGATGGCGGCAAGAATCGGCGTTATCGGCACGGGATGGTGGGCGACGACGACGCACATTCCAGTGGCGCTTGCGAATCCGAAAGCCGAAGTCGTGGCGGTCGCCGACCTTGACAGCGCCCGGCTTGACACTGTCTGCGGAAAATTTGGAATTCAGGCGCGATATACCGACTTTCGGCGAATGCTGGCCGAGCAGGATCTCGATGGCGTCGTTGTAGCAACGCCGCATACGGAGCACGCCAAAGTCGCAATTCCGTCGCTGGAAGCGGGATGCCACGCGATGGTTGAAAAACCGATGGCGACATCCGGGGCGGACGCCCGCGCGATCGTCGACGCCGCGGCCGCCGCGGGCAAGCAGGTCATGGTGCCGTGCGGATGGAATTTCAGCTACTTCACCAGGAACGCCGCTGATCTTGTCGCGGGCGGCGCGATCGGCGAGGTCAGGCATGTCGTCTGCGTCATGGCGGCGGCGCTGGGCGACCTTTTCGCCGGCGAGCCCATGCTCGAAACGGCGGACCATTTATTCAGGCCGCCGCCCTCGACTTGGGCCGACCCCGAGAAAGCCGGCGGATTCGGCTGGGGGCAAATGTCGCATTCGCTCGCCTGGGTGGTTCGCGTAACGGGCTTGAGAGCGGACTCCGCATTTTGCCTCGCCGCCAAGTCGCCCACCGGCGTCGATTACTTCGATGCGGCCGCTGCGAGGATGGCCAACGGCGCGACGCTGTCGCTATCGGGAGCCTCGACCGTGCCGAAGCACTGCGGGTACCAGCTGGACATCCGCCTGTACGGTTCCGAAGGCATGCTGCTGTTCGACGTGGAGAGGGAAAGATTGGAAGTTCGCCGCAACGATGGAGCGGACCAGGTCGTGCCTATCGCTCCCGGCGACGGCGCGTACGACGGAACCCTGCCGATGGGCCGGTTTATCGAAATATGCGCCGGTGAATCCGCGGCCAACGAGTCGGACGGCGAAAACGGAAAGATTGTCGTCGAAATCCTTGAAGCGATCTATCGGTCAATGAGCAGCGGCAGGCTGGAAAGAGTAGGCGCGTAGAATGAAACTGTCGCTTGCAAGCTGGTCGCTGCCGCTTTGCACTCTGCAGGAGGCGGCGGCTATATCGAAAGCGCTCGGCATCGGAGCATTGGATGTTGGCCTGTTCTACAGATCAGCTCTGAACAAGGCTGAAATCCTCGCAGATCCTCGCGCCGCGGCGGAGCGCGTAAAGACTCTCGGCATTGCAATTCCCAATTACTATCACTTGTTCGGCGAAGGCCTTGACGGTCGAAACCTCGCTTCGCCGCGCGACCGGGGCGCAAACTGCGGAGATTTCGAAAAAGTTATGGAATTTTGCGACGTAGCCGGCATCCCGACGGTTTTTGTTCTTCCCGGCATCGTGAATCCCGGGCAATCGCGAGACGACGCCTTTAGGGAATCCGCCGAGTCTCTCGGCGCGCTTTACGAGATATCGCACGGCTACGGAACAAGCATGACGATTGAGGCGCACGTCCATTCCCTCCTGGAATCGCCGGCGGACGTCCGCCGCATGCTGGATGCCGTTCCCGGATTGAAACTGACTCTCGACTACGCGCATTTCGTTTGCCTTGGCTACAGGCAGGAGGAAATCGACCCCCTCGCGGCAGAGGCCACCCATATGCATTTGCGGCAGGCCCGGCCCGGCGTGCTGCAAGCGAAGTCGACTCAGGGCACGATCAACATGGCGGCGCAGTTCGGGCGCCTGAAACAAGTCGAATATTCGGGCTACATGGCATTGGAGTACGTTCACCAGGACTACATGAATACGCTCTTCGACGATGTCTTGAGCGAAACCATCGCTTTGCGAGATACCTTCTGGTACTGGTCGAACGCTGGAAGGAGAGACTGATGGCGGGATATGCTTGGGTGCTGGAAGTCAGGCCGGGTTACGAAGAAGAATACCGCAAGCGGCACGACGAGATCTGGCCGGACATGCTAGATGCGCTGCGCAGCGCCGGAATTAGGAACTACAATATTTTTCGCCATGGGCTGACGCTATTCGGCTATTTCGAAACCGACGATCTGGCGGCGACTCGAGAGGCCCTTGCGAATGATCCCGTGAACGCGCGCTGGGCTGAATGGATGGGGCCGATCATGAAAATCGACATCGACGCCTCTACAAGCTTTCCGTTCCTCCTGCCGCTGCAGTTCCACATGGATTAATTCGAAACCATAACGGCTCGTCCGAACATCCTAGAGTCGAAAAGTCAATCGGTTGCGAAATTCGGCCGTCGCTCTATTTGGATTGGAAGGAAAGATTCGGCTAATCCGCCGGGCGCGGCAATGCGATTAGAACAATGAGTCCGCGCAATTGAGCGAATTCTTAGTGTCGCAGGCGGCGAAAAAGCGCAAAATTCTGGCGATTCTCCGCACTTTTCATAGTCGTCGATACACAGGAACGTGCGATGCTTGTCCGTTTCGACGCCAACCCGCGACAGCTGCAGTTTTCCAGCTCCGTAAATGAGAGCGTCCGCATCCAATGCCGAATTGTTGAAGGGTTTGCGCAACAGTTCAAGTGCGGAATTGGCTTCAGAGGGATGAAGATCGATGACATTCGCAATAAAGTCATCGGCGGGACAGGCCTCTATTGAGTGCGGCTCGAGCGCCCCGGCCGGAAAGCGCCTAACGTTATCAGTGACAAAAAATTCAGCGGCCGATTCGATGGCCGCTTCAAGCGCGTGGATATTACCGGGATCCGGCACGCCGAGCGCGTCCTCGAAGACCTCACCCCGGGGATAAGCCCATCAGGCAACGCCTTCACGATTTCTCTGCGTTTCTGGCGCGTGCTGGCACTTCCTTTGGTAATCTTCGAGATTGCCCTCTCTGCCTAGTCGAGAATCCGATTGCTCCACCGAGGACGGAACAACCCGGCCTCGGCAAGACTGAGCAGCATGTTGCGCTTGAGCACCCCGCCGAGAACGCAGGCATCGAGAACGGCCGTGAACCGATTGGGATACAGATTCATGGTAATAGGGGCATCTTTCCGGGAATTGGAGTCGGCCTGACAGGGTATTCCGGGACGTTTGGTCGTTTTTCCCGATGAGGGGATTCCCTTTGGAATTGACTTGTGATTCCAACGGGCATGGATAATTCGCAGACAGACATTCGGACAGGCGCCGGTGCTGCGGCAAGTGTGGGGATCGCCGCGCTTCGGGAGCAGGTCGCCCTGGCCCTCGACCGGCTCGCCGAACTGGACCGGCAGATTGCACGGCGGAACCGACAACTTGCCGAACAGGAGCAGCAACTTGCCGAACTCCGTGAGGAGATCATACTCCTGCGCGACGAGATCCGGGAGCTGAAGAATCTTCCGAAGCGCCCCCGGATGAAGCCGAGCGGCATGGCGTCGTCAAAGGACGAGGACGCGGACAATTCGGCATCGGGCTCTTCGGGGCCGGGCCGGTCCGGGGAGGCTGGCAAGGGTCGCAGGAAAGGGCGCGGTCCGCGACATCGTGTTCCATGCCGAGGAGGTCACCTGCCGACGCGAGGTCTGGGAGTTCCCGGACGGCAGCCGGCATGTGGCGCCGTTGCCGCCGGAGGTGGCGACGGGACGCGAACAGTACGGTCCCGTCGTCAAGGCATTGGTCATCTTGTTGTACTACCAGTGCCAGGCGACGATACCGGCGCCCGCCACAAGGCCGAGAACGGTTATTGCACGGCGATCGGCAACGAACTCTTCACCCATTTCCGGTCGAGCGGCTCGAAAAGCCGCCTCGATTTCCTTGAATATCTCTGTGCGGGCGAGGAGGTCTACACGGTCAATGACGCTGCACTCGACTACATGGGCAAACGGAAACTGCCGGGGACGGTGATCGTTCGTCTCGCCTCCCATGGGCGGCGGCGCTTCAGCGACAGCGATGAGTGGCGGGCCCATCTGGAAGCGCTCGGCATTGCCGGGATGAAGAACCCGGTGAAGGGCGCCACGGAGGGCGCGCTCTGGGGGACGATCTGCGATGGCGGGCGCATTGCCGGAACCGTGATCCTGAGCGACGATGCCGGACAGTTCAATGTCGGCGACCTCCATGCCCTGTGCTGGATTCATGCCGAGCGCAATGTCAGAAAGCTGGACGGAAACAACTCGTATCAGCATGAACGGGTCGCTCCGGCGCTCGACAGGATGTGGAAGCTCTACCGCAGCCTTGCCCGCTACCGGAAACGCCCCAACCCGCGGCGCAAGCGTGTCATGGAGACACGGTTCGACCAGATCTTCGGCATGCGTACCGGTTATGCCAGCCTCGACCGGTTGCTCGAACGGGTGAAGGCGAACAAGGACGAACTGTTGCGCGTGCTCGACCATCCGGAGACACCGCTCCGCACAAACGGGATTGAAAACGACATCCGGGACCATGTCACCCGGCGCAAGATCTCATTCGGGACCCGAAGCGAGGCCGGGCGGGCCGCACGCGATGCCTGTACCGGAGAGAAGAAAACTTGCAAGAAGCTCGGCCTGTCATTCTGGGACTACCTGAGGAACCGACTCGGAGTTGCCGGTGCTCCCGACGTGCCGAGGCTTGCAGACCTCATCAGGCTGCGCGCAACAACCTGACATTTGACAACCGGAAAAGACCTTTCAGGCCAGATCCAATTCCCGGAAAGTTGCTCCTATTACGAATCATGCAAGAAACTCATCGGCATCCAACCTTGCGAGGGCTTTCAAGGCCTGGGATCGTTCTGCATCGCGTTTTTCTTTGTACGCGAAGATGTCATTGGCGCGGATGCGCCTGTGGCGCCCAGTCGTAGTAAACGGAATCTCTTCTTTTTCCAGGAGCTTCACGAGGAACGGGCGAGAAACATTTAGCAGGTCGGCGGCCTGCTGCGTCGTCAATCGCGCCTCGACCGGGATCATGTAGAACCCGTGCCCGCTGGAAATTAGGCGCAATACTTCCAGCAGCGATTTCGTCAGGGCCGGGAGAAGCGTCACGGTCTGTACATCGTCGTTATTCACTGCGAGCGACAGTTTCGTCGGTTCATTGATGTCCCTGACCTGGGAAGCCACAATTTCTCTGAGTTGCTTTGCGTTTGTGACTTCCAACTGGTCTGGCAAGCGTTCAGAGAACTCATTTCTGCCGCGTGCGGACATGGATTCCTCCGGTTTTATCTTTCAGTCTGAATACAATGCATCTATTATTCGAAATAATCGCAACAACAGAACCGGTCAAGGGTATTAATGCCAGCAAACATCGCAGCGACATCACTCTTCGCCACCAAATGTCTGTGCCGAAAAGCTTGCAAAGGAGCCTAGGGCGGTCGCGTCGTCATCATGGAGCTGCAATCCGCTATCCGGATGGCACGGCAGCGAAATCCGGCCAAGCAACAGCACGGTTTTGGGAATGACGTGCCAGCGGACCTATTCGAACGAGGCCGAAATTGTGAAATGCGCGGATTTTGACATTTCGGCGACGTGGTCGTATCGCGTACCGAAACATTCAGGAACTTACGCATGCCGCCCAACGAGAATCGCCGCTTCGTCTTGAAATCCAGGCCTAGCCTTTTGGCAGGACCTGAAAATTTCAAGCTTGAGCTATGCCCAATTCCAGAACTGCGGCCGGGCCAGGCGCTTGCCAAAATCGAAATGGCGGCCTTGTCCGCCTGGCAGGGAATGCGGACGAAGGAATTTCGCAATTTCATCCGCCCGTTCGATATCGGCGAACTCATCAGCTGCGATACCTTTTCGAGAATTGTTGCGAGCAATTGCGAGAATCTTCCTGTCGGAAGCACGGTTGTCGGACGACAGGGATGGCAGGAATACGCCGTTATTACCGCTCGGGATGCGGCGCTGGTCGGACCCGAATATACGGCGGAGGAATGGCTGACGGTTCTGTCTTCGCCGGGCCAAACTCCCTTCATCGCGTTCTCGCAAAAGGCTCGACCGATGCCGGGCGAAACGCTGGTGGTAACATCCGCGGCCGGAGCCGTCGGCGGCTACGCCGTTCAGCTGGGGCTATTGGCCGGCATGGATGTGATCGGCATCGCGGGAGGGTCTTCGAAAACAAGGTTCGTGGGCGAAACGCTCGGCGCGAACGAGGCCCTTGACTACAAGTCGGAATTATTCGAGCGGGAACTTGCGGCCGCGTGCAAAGGCGGCGTGGATATATTTTTCGATACCGTCGGCGGCGATACGGCGGACATGGTGATCGGCCACCTGTCCAAGCGCGCGCAAGTGCTGCTTGTCGGCCGCGTCGCCGCGAACAACAGCGAATCTCCCGAACTGGATATGGCGAACATGCGGCATGCATGGTCGCAGGAAGCGACAATCCACGCATTTAATAGATATGCCTTCAAAGATCTGTACCCGTATGCGAATGAAAAGCTCGGAAAACTTCTTCGAGCGGGAAAGCTAAAAATGCACAATTCGCTTGTGGACGGCATCGAGAGGACTCCCGAGGCGCTTCATGGGCTGCTGTCCGGCAAATACGTCGGCAAGGTGCTGGTAAAATACGCGAACCCGGGGAGCGGCTGATTTTCCTGCATCCCCATTTAAAAATTCGGCGCGGAATGCTTCCGTAGACTAATGCTTCGAGCGGGCGGCGCCCGGCTGTACTGTTTCAATTCCGCGCGAGCGTCATGCTCAGCTCGTCTTGCGGGCCGAAACTCGGGCGGGCGATTCGATGCTTCGCTATCTCATCATTATCGACGGGAGCGTCAGCGAAATCGAAGGCACCAGCATTACCGAGAAAGTTACGAGCAGCACGACAAGGAAGAAATATTTGCCGTGCTTCCACCACTCGAAAACCGAAGTATTCATCAGCCGGCATACGAACAGCGTCTGCACGCCTACCGGAGGAGTCAGGTTGGCTAGAAGAATGATCATGCTGAATGTCACGCCGAAATGAATGGGATCAATGCCGACGCTTCTGGCCGCCGGAAGCATCAGTGGGAAAAAAATGAGCATGATCGGAACCGCTTCGATGAAGAAGCCCATGATGAAGAAGAGCGCGAAGTTGACGATCATGAATTCGAGAACGGAAAATTCATTTGCGACGAAGAACTGTTCGACCGTATTGGTCAAATTCAGCCGTACGATCAAAACGCCGAATATCGCGGCTCCCGCCACAAGCAAAAGATAGCTCATCGAATTCAGTAGATTCTTGCTGAACGAGCTTGCTAGGACTCCGACGTTAGTATTTTTCCGGAACAGAGTGACGCCGAGCAGCAGGGCGAAAACGATTCCCGCCGCTCCGGCCTCCACCGGCGAAAAAATTCCGAATCTCATGCCTCCGAGAATGAAGACGGGAATAGCGAGCCCCGGAAGCGCCGCGGCGAACGAGCCTTGGCGCCAGGACGCCTTGGCGACGGTCGATTGAGCGGCGATGTATGCGCCGCCCGCCGACTCGTACCGTTTTTGCAGCATTGCCGAGACAATCATAAGTCCTAGGGCAATCAAGAATCCCGGTACAATTCCCGCGATCCAAAGCCGAAGGATCGAGATTTCTCCCGCAAGGCCCAGTATCAGCAGCACGTTGCTGGGAGGGATGAGCGCGCCGATCAGGCCCGCGCAAGAAATTAGTCCGGCAAGATACCCTTTGGCGTAGCCGATGCGCTCCATTTCTTCGCGAAACATCGTGGTCAGCAGCCCGGCCTCGGCCAGCGTAGATCCTGTCATGCCGCCCATGAACAGTGATGTCACGATTAGGACTTGGGATGTTCCGCCGCGAACCCGGCGGCCGATCGCCTCGCCGAACCAGACGACGCCCCTGCTAACTCCGGTATCGGACAGCACGCCGCCCAGAATGATGAAAAGGGGCAGCGCCAGCCAGGCGAAGTTGCCGAGAACGCCCATGACGGCGATAGCCGAACCGAGAACCGGTATTCCCGCGACGAGCATCCCTGCAACCCCGCCGAGGCCCATAGCCGCCGCTAGCGGCACGCCGAAGATCGCTAGCAGAAATAGCGACGCGAATGCCGCTGCCGCAGCAATCAAGGTCATTTGCCGATAGCCTTCGCCGAGTATTTGGCAAGTTTGACCAGAATCGCGATCGATCCTCCGACGATGATAGCGTAGTATCCTACCTTGATCGGCCAGCCGAGCGCTGCGTATTTTGAAAACATCCTCGGCATGAGCGACCAGGTGTTCCAGACTAGGAATCCTAGAAACAGGGACATGCTCAAGTCGTCCAGAACTCCCTGGACGCCATTTGGGAGCTTGATTACCTGGACCTTGATATGCAGGTCGCCATGATCCAAAGTGAACACGCAAAGAAAAACCAGCCAGATCAGGATTATGACGCAAAGCTCTTCGACCCAGGATATTCCTAGCAGCCCGTCCAGGACGAAACGGTCGACGATGTTTATGGAGAGCAGCGCGATTATAATAAGAATCGCCGGCACGAAAACCAATGCCCGGAGTTTTTCATCGAATCTATTTATCCAGTATTGCATCGCTTGACCAAACAGGAATTGCCTCCCGCGGCGATTTCCCAATTGGAAATCGACTTTCGCCTATCCGTAAATCCGGTGCGCCGCAAATGCCGGACTCATTCGATGTCGTGTCGCAACGTCCCTTCCCGGTTGAAAGCCGCGTTCAACCGTAATTTGCCGGGATTTAGGGACATCGTCGAACGAAGTGTAAACCAAGCCCCGCGCCTCCACAATTGCAATTTATATTGCGCCTTGCCAGCGTACTTGAGAACAGACTTTAGAACAGTGGCGATAGGGTCGTCGTCTTGCGGTTGACCGAGCCGCTACGCTTCGCGACGCAAATGCCGCAGCTTGATAAGCTCGCGATTTCCGCGCCGAATGCCGCAGCCAAATGTCGGAGAGCAGGCGGAGCCAATCTTTGAAAGCATCCCGTCCCCGAGAGAGTTCTCTCTTCGCCGCCTAGGCGGCGTTCTATCCGGCCAATTCCGAAAAGCGATTTTCCTGCCATTCGCCCGAGTTGGGCAACAGCATTCGGTCCGCGCGCATTCAATAAGCTCCGCTTAATGAATCGAGTCGCAATCCTGCCGACACATTGCGGGGCGACCTCATAGGCGAGATGCATTGCCGGCAATCTCGGATTCGGCCAATTTCTTTACGGTATCGGCAATTCGCGCGCGAACGCATGTCCCAGGCTGCTCGGCTTCGTGCAATTGTCCGCCCGCGCCGACAAATCGAGAGCGCGGGTCAAATCTCATGCATAAGGCGCAACGGCGATTCATCGGTTAAAGCGGAGCAACCGAATTCCGGATTTTTTCCAGTGGCGGGCGGCGCATGATCGCGGAATTCGACCCGCGCCCTCGGGCCGACGATCGGCTAGTCGCTTGACATTCCCTAGGATACGGTCAAGCAATTGTCAGGATTTCAACCATTCAGAAAGGAATGTTCCATGTTAAAATCATTTGCGGCGCGCGGCACTGCCGCCACCGCGGCAATGTTCGTGTCAGGCGTATTTTGCGCAGCGTCAGCGCAAGATTTCAATTTTACCTATGCGGGCTATCCGAGTCCGCAGATTTCATCGGGCAAAGCGGTTAATTTCTTTGCCGAGGAAGTCGAAAAGAGAACGGACGGCCGGGTGAAGTTTACGATTCACCATAGCGGCAGCCTCTATCAGGAAGAGAAGGCGATCGAAGCTCTTCTAGCGGGTTCGATAGATTTCGCCGCTGCGGGAACCTCGACGATTGGCGTATTCACCCGCCACTACGACTGGGTCAATCTGCCGTATATCGTAAGCGGCGACCTAACCGTCGGCCCGCGCCAGCTGCTTCAGATGATCAATAGCGAAGTCGGCCAGGAGATCCAGGCGAGAGTCGAAGATGAAATCGGCCTAAAGCTGGTATTCATAATGCCGAGCAACGGCGGAGCGCGCGCGATCGCTACTCGCAACGTCAGGCTGGAAGTTCCCGCCGACATTCAGAATGTAAAGCAGCGCGTCAGCCTTGCGCCGCTCGACATGGTCATCAACAATGAATGGGGCGCGAATCCGACTCCGATTCCGTGGGCCGACACATTCACCGGCTTTAGCCAGGGCATGTTCGAAGGCGTCCAGATTCCAATCCCGCATATACATAATGTCGGCTTCGACGAAGTCGCGAAGTACGTAACGATGGTGAATTTCCAGTATCTTCCTCAGGTCATGTGGGTCAGAACGGACTATTGGGACAGTCTGCCGGAAGACATTCGCGGCATCATGACCGAAGTGGGGCAGGAAGCCGCGCATTACGAGATGCGCGTTGACCAGGAAGCCCACCAGTCGTTTAGAGAAGCCATCACGAATCGCGGCGCTGAAATTATCGACTTGACCGCCGAGCAGATGGCGATGTGGCAGGCAGCGAGCCAGGGAGTCTACGAAAGCGAAGCCGTCGCCGAATACACGCCGCCGGAACTTCTGGAAAGACTGCGCATGGCGGGAAGGCTGTCGGAATAATCGCGTTCAATTAGGCGAGCGGCCTAGCTCCGAGCGCCGCAAATGGAATCGCGCGGTCCTGTCGCCCTTCGCCAGGCCCGCGCGATTCGGACCCGGCCGCCGCGATTTAAATACTGCGGCCGACTTCCGCCGGGACGGGCCGGGATAGACGCGCGGCAAGCCGGAAACTTGCTCTCGCGCTCCAAGGCGCGAGAGCAATAGATAATTCTTGATTGCCGCGAATTCCAGCGATTGGGCCGCGTTCAGCCGAGGCCCATTTGCGCGATCATCGACGAGCAGAGCTCTGTCACCGGGTTGCCCAGGGAAAGCAGGATGGAATAGTGCTGGTCGTAGTCGGGCTTCAAATACTTAACCGGGCTGCCCTGTTCCTTTAAAATGACGACCATGTCCTCGGTTTGCCGGATCCATTCGCTTGTTTCCCGGCCGCCGACGGCGACGACTAGCGGAATTTCCGGGTCGGGCGGCTTGTATTTCGGGCTGACGTCCCGGAAAGTTTCTTCGGTTACGAATAGATCCTCGCAGCCCGGTATTAGCAGAATGGGCTCGAGATCGAGCATCGCGCTAACGATGGTCGCTCCTTTGACCGCATCGTCGGGAAGTCCGAATTCGCGATTGAAATCGCCGGTACTCATCATCAGCGCGAGGTGTCCGCCCGCGGAATGCCCCGAAAGGAATATTCTTTCCCTGTCGCCGTTGGCCTGGTCGGCGTTGTCCCACACCCATTTCAGCGCGCTTCGAACCTGGCGGATGACCTCGGTCAGCGGAACGGTCGGGCAGAGGTCGTAGTTTAGCAGTATCGATGCGCCGCCCGCATTCAATACGGCAGGCGCCACGAGCGTATGGTCGAAGCTATCCAAAAATCTCCAGAATCCCCCGTGAACGAATACGTTGACGGGCGAATTCGGCGTCTTCGCCGGAAAGATATCAAGGGTCTGGCCAGGGGTTGGCCCGTACGGCACTCTAAGCTTTCCCGAATGCATTTTTCTCGCGAGTTCGCTCGCAAGAGACCAATGAGCCTTCCAGACGGGATGTTCAGGCACGGCTTCTCGCGGGCTGTATTGCCTGATCAGCTCGTTGATCGGATAATCGCGGTACGTCATTTCGGCGACCCTGCTTTCTCTAGGCGGCGTTGGTTTTCGGCTTGCGGTTCGGCTTCGTAAAGCGGCCAAGGGATTCGATGACCTTGCCGGAACGTTCCGGCAGCCGCCCGCGACTGCCGGACAAGGCCAAATCGAACAAGCCGCCGCGAAAGGAAAAGTACAGCACGCTTGATTCCTCGTCAACGGCGGAGGTTCGGCTGTTCGGTTTGACCCGCGCGCGAATGCCGGGTATATTCGGCGAACGCGAAAATTCGCGGCCCGCCGATGATTTTTCCGGCCGGGCGCCGGGTCGGAAGGCCCAAGGGTCGTTGGCTGCGGCAGCCGATCGAGCGCGAATCGAATGGAAATCAAATAAGTGATTACCCATGGCGTCCAAGCCAACGCCCTCCAGACAAAGGGGTTGACAGGGCAGAAGTCTGGCAATGGGTCACTTTGAGTTTTCAGCAGGCTTGCGCTGACGTGCATGAACTCGGAACGTCCGAGACGCCTTTTCGGATTTGTGCAACACTCTAGTCATGGGCAGACCACGAGACACGAACCAGCTTGGCAAGCACATTGTTGACTTAGCGGTTGGCGAGAGAAAGAGGAAAGCGGGGCTGGAGTTCCTGCCAGCGACATGGCAAGGATCGGGCGGTACGTTGGATTGAGGGAGGGCAGTGCTAGAGCAGCAAACCTCTCCCCAGAGCGATGTCAGGAGATAGCACGTGCAGCAGCCCGGTGGCGCACTGAAGGATGCGGTGAGCGAAGCCGCGAATGCAGTTGCTGAAGATATGGATGCCCGTGTCTTCGTTTACAGCAGCAATTCTAATTATTCCCCTTAGAGATTTTATGTCGTTGATATAAAAGCTTTTTTTTCGCCAAGGGAAATTTTTTCGATTTTTTCCCCGGACGGGGCGAATCAGGTCGGCCATTCCGAATCGC
>MPMP01000042.1 GCA_002238565.1 Albidovulum sp. bin36 | reverse complement strand
GCCGACCTTCCCGAAAAGCCGCCCTGACCGGCGACCGCCTCTCCGCAGACAAAACAATCCGCAGTCCCGTTGAAAATCCGCTCCAGCAAGGAGAAAATCGAAAATGAATTGATAATGAGAATTACTGCGTTTACAGCGGATCAATTGACAATTACGGTTTTGGCCATATCGTCAGTGCAATGCAGCCCACTGCGGAACAGCCACATAGAACCAATTCTCCGCTAATTTTGACGACCCAAGGCGGTGATGCTGGTGCAGCTTACAAGATAGCTAGGCTATTTTCAGGAGACCAGTGACAAATTCACAATTTTCATTCCGACAAAATGCAAGAGTGCAGGAACGCTTATAGCGCTTGGAGCAAGTGATTTGGTTATGTCCTCGGCCATGTCTGAACTAGGTCCGCTGGATGTTCAATTGCTTCAACGCGACGAGATTGGCCAGCGTCGATCGGGAATGGTTGTTCGCACAGCATTAGGCGGATTGTCCGCAGAGACATTTGATGTCTTCGAAGCAATCATGCTTGGCATCAAGGTCAAGAGCGGCCATACAATTAGCCTTGAAATGGCATCTCGCATCGCTGCGCAGATTGCTACAGGCGTGATGACACCCGTTTATGCGCAGATCAACCCAGAGGCCCTCGGAAACGACTTGAGAGACTTGAACGTTGCCAAAGCTTACGGTGACCGCCTCGTCGAACATGGGAAAAATGCCGAAGACACCACAGTGAGGCGGCTGGTTGAAGGATATCCGGAACATGGCTTTATCATTGATAAAGCGGAAGCATCAGAGCTTTTCAAGAGGGTGAGCGAACCATCAATTGCACTAATTAAATTGGCACGGGCATTGGGGTCTAATGTGTATACCGAGCAGTCCCCTCACTATATAATGAGGGTCGACCAAAAGGAGGACATCAAACATGAAGAGAGAGATGGAACAGCAGACAGCCAAGAAAATGCCCCCAGCTTGGATGTACGACGCGAAACGGATTGGAGAAGCGATCCGCAGGGAAAGCAAGCTCGAAAAGGCTCCAAAAAGACCAGCGAGCGACGAAAAGTAATACGATTTCTGGTAGAAAACGGGGCGGCGGCAACAACATCAAGAGTTCAGAGACTTAAAAGTTTTAATTCTGTGTTCCGATCCCGAAATCGCGTTGCAAGAACCATTGTCGAACGAAATTTCAGGAGAGCGGGTCAAAAACACTGCTTTTGCTTGACTTCTGACTTACTCTTGGGAAATCTGTGACTCAATCAAGAGAGAATCAGGTGCCCAAGAAAGCCCCCGGGAAATCCTTTCGCAAGGGACTTTCACTGGTCAAGTTCACACGGATGTTCCCGGACGATGCGGTAGCCGAAAAGTGGTTTGTCGAACAGCGTTGGCCGGAAGGCGCCACCTGCCCGTGCTGCCAATCGCATAACGTGCAGATCAGGCCCACGCGCAAGCCGCAGCCGTATCGCTGCAGCACCTGCCGGAAGGACTTCTCGACCAAGACGGGAACGCTGATGGAAGGATCCAAGCTGGGCTTTCAGGTGTGGATCACGGCCATTTACCTTCTTTCGACAAACTTGAAGTCGGTTTCGAGCATGAAGTTAAGCCGTGACATGGAAGTGACGCAGAAGACGGCTTGGTATCTTGCCCAGCGTATCCGCGAGACCTGGCAGGGAAACGCTTCGCTCTTTTCCCGGGCCGGTTGAAGTTGATGAAAGCTGCTTCGGCGGCATGCGGAAGAACATGAGCAGCGCCAAGCGCAAGGAATTGTCCGGGACCGGACGCGGCGCTGTTGGCAAAACGGCAGTTGTCGGTGCCAAAGACCGCGAGACCGGTCAGGTGACCGCCAAGGTCGTCCAGTCAACGGACAAGCCGACGTTGGAGGGATTCATCCGCGAGAACGTGCAAGCGGGCGCACAACTCTACACGGACGAAGCGAAGGCTTGCACCGGTATGGACGACTACGCGCATGAGGCGGTGAGCCACTCGGTTTCGCTGTATGGGCATGAAATGGCCCACACGAATGGCGTTGAATCCTTCTGGGCGATCTTGAAGCGCGGCTACCACGGCACGTTCCATCATCTGTCGCCGCAGCATCTGCATCGCTATGTTGCCGAGTTTGCCGGACGGCACAACGACCGCTGCTCGGACACCATCGACATCATGCGGCAAATGGCGCTGGGCATGGACGGAAGGCGTCCGCCCTTCAAGGCGTTGGTCGGAAAGACCTGCTAAGCGTCATGGCCCTGAACAAGAACCTGAACTAAGCGAAGCGTGGCAAGAAGGACGAATTCTATACCCAGTTACCTGACATCGAGAAAGAGTTGCGGCACTACCGGGACCACTTCAATGGCAAGGTTGTCTACTGCAATTGCGATGATCCGACGGTAAGCAATTTCTTCAAGTATTTTTCCCTGAAGTTTGCTGATCTTGGACTGAAGAAGCTCATAACCACCTGCTACAAGAACCAGAACCCGGACCTGTTTTCAGCACACGACACCGAAAGGGCGATCAAACTGGAATACGACGGTTTTCGGGAAGGCGATCATGTCCCGAATGCCGAGGACATAGGTATCACGCACCTTAAAGGCGACGGTGACTTTCGGAGTCAGGAGGGCATCGACATCCTGAAACAAGCGGACATCGTGGTCACGAATCCGCCTTTTTCCCTGTTCAGGGAATATGTCAATCAACTTGTCGAGCATGGAAAGTCCTTCATTGTTTTGGGCAATGTCAACGCACTCAAGTACAGGGATGTATTCCCGCATTTCATGGCAGACAGGCTTTGGCTTGGGCCTAGCATCAGTAGCGGAGACCGAGAATTTGGTGTTCCTGATGACTACCCTCTTGAGGCGGCACCATGTCAAGTCGACGCGGACGGCAACAAGTTCATCCGGGTAAAAGGCGTTCGATGGTTTGCCAACATTGACCATGAAAAACACCACGAGGATCTGATCCCCTACGAAAGATACACGTCTGAGAAGTATCCAAAGTATGAGAACTTCGACGCTATCAACGTTGACTGGACAAAGAACATTCCAGAAGCCTACGACGGCGTTACGGGTGTGCCGATCACCTTCATGGACAAATACAATCCAGACCAGTTTGAGATACTTGGCATTGGGATCGCAGGTCTGGGAGTTTCGGCAGGTGTGAAGCCATATAAGCCTGAACCCAAGCATTACAGGAAGACTGTGCAAAAACGCGGCGCGGTGGATGGTGATCTCTACATGTTGGTTGATGGAGAAGTGAAGGTTCCATATTCGCGGATACTGATAGGGGCGAGAAAGACTTCTCATGAAAATTGAAGAACGCAAAATCACCGTCGGCGAGTTGACGAGCGGATACAGTGATGACGGGAAAACGGCGCAAGGGGTTACGAAGGAAAACTGAACATTCGGCCACCCTATCAGCGCGAATTCGTCTACAAGAACAAGCAGCTCGATGACGTGATCCGTTCCGTCCTGAAGGAATTCCCGCTCAATGTCATGTATTGGGCGACAAGGACGGACGGCACGTAGGAAGTCCTGGACGGCCAGTAAAGAACCATGTCAATCTGTCAGTATGTCAATGGAGACTTCTCAATAGGCGGCCTGTATTTTCCCAATCAACCCAATGACGTTCAGGAATGCACCAAGGGTTGCGAACTTACGGTCTATGTGTGCGAAGGAGATGCCAGCGAGAAACTGGAGTGGTTCAAGATCGTGAACATCCCAGGTAAGGAATTGTCCGATCAAGAGTTGCTTAACGCGACCTTTCCGGGGCCATGGCTGTTAGACGCCAAACGGTATTTCAGTCGTCGTCAATGCGCGGCGCAGAGACTCAGCGAGGCGTACGTTCAGGCAGAAAATCCTGGAAACAGCCATCAAGTGGGTCAGTGGCGGCAAAATTATGGACTACATGGGCATTCATCAACATAATGCCGATGCAGGCGAGTTGTGGTCGCACTTCAAAACCGTGATTGCGTGGGTTGAAGCCACGTTTCCGAAGAAGCGGGATGCCATGCGGGGTGTAGATTGGGGATCCGTCTATGCCGAACATGGCGGTTCCGTGCATGAGCCGGGGAAACTCGAAGCCGTGATCCAGCACCTGTTTGATCTTGGAGACCCTAACCGAAAGAGCATTATCCGCAAGCCGCCCGATGTCTACCTGTATGTGCTTGACGGTAATGAACGGCACCTGAACCTGCGGACATTCAGCAAGGCGCAGAAGACGGCGGCATACGAGCCTCAGAAGGGGAGGTGTACGAATTGTGGCAAGAGATTCAAACTCGGGCAGATGCACGGCGACCATATCAAGCCGTTGAAGGATGGCGGACTGACGGATGATGATAACCTGCAATTGCTGTGCCAACCATGCAACCAGAGGAAGGGTGCGACATGACCGACAAAACAAGGCCGAAGAATCGTTACGGGAATATTGAGCCGATCCCGGACACGATGGAAAACATCGCTGCCGCTATCATGCAGGGACCACCGAAAAAAGACTGGCGGTTCGAAGCGGAGCGCGATAGGGCCAAGGATCAGGCGAGCATCGAGGAATCCAGAGCGGCGAACTAAAATCGCCATGGGTAATCACGTATTTGATTCCCAAACGAATAGACAAGCGGATCATGATTTTGAAAGGTATCGAATGCCGGAAAAACTTACGGCCTCCAACGGAAGCGAGGTGATCGCCCGGGCGCTGGACGCGGCGGGAATCGAGACTGTTTTCACTGTCGCGGGCGGGCATTTCCTGCCGACCTACAACGCGATCGGAAAATTCGGCGCTCCTAGAATCGTCGCGGCGCGACATGAGCTGGGCGCCGGCTACATGGCGTCGGGCTATGCATTGGCCAAGGGCGAGATCGGGGTCGTGTTTTCGGGGGCGCCCGGTCCCGGCGCTACCAACCTTGCGACTCCGGTTGCCAACGCCAAGGCGGATTCCATTCCGCTTCTCGTCATTACCGCTCAGGTCGACCGCAGGTACAGCAACCGGAATATACTTCAGCATTGCGACAATTTGAGCTTGCTGAGGCAGTTCTGCAAACACTCCGCTCAGGCGACCGCCGCAAGCGAGTTTCCGAATTTAATCACGACTGCGCTTCAGATCGTCGAGTCCGGTCGTCCCGGGCCGGTGCATATCGACATTCCTCAAGATATTCAGGCCGAAGCGGTAGACGCATTGGAATTTAACCCATTCAGGCCTGTCCGCCTGCCCGGACCCTACTGGGAGAATTTTGGCTACATAACCGATCTGCTCGAAAAATGCAGTAAACCCGCTATCTTGGCAGGCCACGGCGTTCTTCGCTCCGGGGCCGCCTCCGCGCTCCAGAAATTCGCATATCGAATCGGCGCGCCCGTCGCTACCAGCCGTTCCGGCATCGGCTGCATTAATTCGCGGGACTCCAACTATGTTGGAATGCTCGGCTTCTACGGTACTGACGCCGCGCGCGAGGCGGTCGGGCAGGCGGACTTGGTAATAGTTGTCGGATGCGCGCTTGGCGAGCAAACGACATTCGGCTGGAGGAGCGATTTGTTTCGCGAAGACGCGGTAATGGTTCAGATCGACATAGAACCGCGCCAGCCAAACCTCGTTTATCGGGTCGATCATGCCGTCGTAGGCGATGCCTGCATGGTTCTGGAAGGCTTTTTGGACAAGATTGCGCTTTATGATTTTTGGCACGATTTCAAGGTGAAACGGCATGGTTCGCATGGCGGTTCCAGTCGCGGACTGGGAGCGGCATCGGTCCTCCGATCATTGAATTCTCATTTTTCCGGCGATGCGATCGTAACCGCGGACATCGGAAATCATCGGCTTTGGGTCTGCGAGCATCTCGACATTACGCGGCCCGAACGTCTCATTCAGTCTTGCGAATTCGACGCAATGGGTTTCAGCCTGCCCGCCGCGATCGGCGCTTCAATCGCCGAGCCCGGAACAAAAGTCGTTTCGATCAGCGGCGACGGAGGATTCGTCCATACGATCGGCGAATTGGCGGTTGCCCGGGAGCTAGGATTGCCGGTCGCCGGAATTGTATTCGTCGACGGCGCGCTCGGCATTCTCCGCCATCAGGCGGAAGCGATGTACGGAGCGGATAATTTCGTAAGGCTTCAAAAAATCGATTTCGCAAAGGTGGCGGAAGGATTCGGAATCGAAAGCCGAACGATAGCTGATCCGGGCGAGTTGGACTCAGGTATGGCTTGGGCCGCGGAGGCGAGCGAACCCGTTCTCCTGGCAATCGCGATCGATCCGGAAGAAATTTTTCCGCCGCTTCTTTCCAAGATCGAGCAGCGCAAGCGAGACTTGATGCGAAACTAGGCCTGCGCCTTCGCGCCGCCGTCCGCCGGGAGCCCTTGATCGGCCATCAATCCGCGGAACAGATCGTCCCGCAAGTCCAGTACGGCATCGTCGATCCTTCGCGCCTCGTCGCCGCAAAGCCATACTAGCGCGGATGCGGGAATATCGGGATCAACCAGGTCTTTTCGAGGAATTTTGCTAATGCGATTAATGCCGGACTTCCGGACCAGAGCCTGCAATTGCGTATCGCTCGGCGGGATGCCCATATCGAAGACGCGAACGCCCTTCGGCCTGAATTCCTCGTCGATCATTCTCGACAGCATCAGCTCGGCGGATTTCGAGCAGCAATAGGCCGTCCAGCCCTCCAAGGGAATTTTGGCGGCGCCTGTGCCCGCGTTGACGATTACGCCTCGGGACTCCTCCAGCAGCGGAAGCGCGGCGCGTATGCATCTCGCGGCGCCAAGGAAATTAACGTCGATTGTTGTCCCGATATCCTCGATATTCAAATCCTGGAAACGGCCGATCGGCGCGATTTCGCCGGCATTGTTTACTAGAATGTCGAGCCTGCCCGCTTCCAGGGAGATATGGCGGAAGGCGGCTTCGACCTGCCGCCCGTCGGTCACGTCCATCGCGAGGGTCTCGGCGCCCTTGACTTTCCCTTCGCCAGCCGACTTGATTCCGGCGAACACGGTTGCGCCCGCCTCCGACAGCTGCCTTGCGACCGAGTGTCCGATTCCCTGGCCTGCGCCGGTCACGACGGCGACGCGTCCCGCTAGGTCGGGCGGGGATATGCGCTTGAGTTCCTGCATTGCCATTTCTCCCTGTCGGCAGTATTTCGCTCGCTATCGGGCAACTAAATCAACGAACCCGAAAGTCAATGCCGCAGAGGCCCATTCGAAGCTAGTCAGTTGATTAAACTCAAGAGAATTGAAACCTTCGTCATCCGGTATCCCGACCCCAACGATTTCGGGTTCGACAGGCTGACTTTGCTCGTTCGAGCCGAAACCGGCGACGGAGTCGTCGGCTGGGGGGAGGCGATAGCAATGTGGCCGGAGGCCTGCAAGGCTGTCGCCGTTCTGATAGAAGAAGGCTTTGCGCCGCTGCTCGAGAACGTCGACCTGCTGGAGGGCGACTCGGCGTGGGAAGCGATGCGGCGGCATTCATGGTGGTTCGGCGAAGGCGGCCTGGCGGCGTTCGCGATATCCGGGATCGACATGGCGATCTGGGACATTAGGGGAAAAGTTCTGGGCAAGCCGCTTTTCGAATTGCTCGGAGGCCTTCGGAAAAATAGCCTTCCGGCCTGCGCGAGCAGCCACGTCAACAAGTCGACAATGAAGGAATGCGTGGATGAAGCGGTTTCCTTTTTCGACGCGGGATTCCCGAGCTGCAAGCTCGGCCTGGCCAAAAAAGGATTGTCGAATATCGGCGGCGACCCCGACCGCGATGTTGAATTCGTCGCCCGCCTGCGCCGCGAGGCGGGGGATGAGTCCGAGATTCTCGTGGATGTCGGCAATGGCGTTCGCTGGGATGCCGATACCGCGATCGATGTCGCGAACCGGATGGGCGAGCAGGGCATCGGCTGGATCGAAGAGCCGCTGTATCCGACCGACGATGCCGGGTACCTGAAGCTGAAGGCTTCGACGCCGGTTCCGATCGCCAGCGGCGAGCGCAACTGGACGACGACCGACTATCGCCGGATGATCGAACTCGGCGCGGTGGACGTGCTGGGCGTAGATCCGGCCCGGTGCGAAGGCATTACGGGCTTCCGGCTGATCGATGTCTTGATCGGCGATGCCGGCAGGACGATTAACGCGCATGCCTGGAGTACCGCGATAACGACTGCGGCGAGCCTGCACCTGTCGCTTGCGTCAAGCAGCGCGCGATTGTTTGAATTGAAGCCGTTCGATGTCGTCGTGCAGCAGGACCTTGTGTCGAATCCGGTTCGCCGGGAAGGGGCGCGCGTATATCCCCTGACCGAGCCGGGACTGAGCGTAGAGGTTGACGAGCGCCTGGTGAACAAACTTGCCGTCGAGTAGGGCGGCGGCCCGCTTCCGGCACCTGGCCGCAAGCATGCTCGACCAGAATCGCGTTCCGGCCCGGCCGAGAGCGCGCTCCGGGCTCGGCGGACCGCCCGTGCCCTTCACCTGATCGGCATAGAGAAGCCTGCTCGTGAATCTGCCGAAGTTCAATCGAAAGCTTGCGACCGCAATTGCTTTTTCGGGTATCGGCGCCGCCGCATTCGTCGCCGCCGGATTTCCTCTTCCCATGCTGCTGGGTCCGATGGCGGGCTGCCTGGCGGCGGCTTTGGCCGGAGCCCGCATGGAAGGCGCCGGCCATCTGGGAACGTTCATGCGCACTTTCCTGGGCGTCGCGATCGGAGCATCCGTAACGCCGGAGCTGCTGGGGCGGATTCCCGAGCTGGCGCTCTCCCTGTCCCTTGTTCCGATCCTGGTAGCCGCCGTAGGCGGCATCGGCTATCTGTTTTTTCGCCGCGTCGTCGGATTTGACGCGATGACATCGTATTACGCCGCGTTGCCGGGCGGCATGCAGGAGATGATCCTGTTCGGCGCCGAGGAAGGCGGCAACATTCGCGCCATTTCGCTCGTGCATGCCACAAGAGTACTCGTAATTTTTGCCTGCGTTCCCTTTGTCGCCACGCATTATTTCGGACTGAACCTCGATCAGCCGCCCGGCGAACCGGCGGCTTCGCTTCCCTGGCACGAGACGGCGCTGATGATCGTTTCGGGACTGACGGGATGGCGAATCGCTCACGCGATGCGAATTCCCGGCGCGTCGATAATCGGGCCGATGCTGCTGACCGCGCTGCTTTCCCTCGCCGGGGTCGTCAACTCCCGGCCTCCGCTGGAAATGATGCTGGTCGCCCAGTTCTTTATCGGGCTCGGGGTCGGCGTTCGCTACACCGGCATCACGCTGGGCGAGTTGCGCCTGGATGTCATCGCGGGACTGGGATACTGCGTACTCGCCTCCGCCGCCTGCATTGCTCTAATCCTTGCCGCCGGAAACTTTCTGGCTGCCGACTTCCTCGACGTGCTCTTGGCTTTTCTTCCGGGCGGCCAGGCTGAAATGGCTATGATTGCCATAGTCGCCGGAACCGACGTCGCGTATGTCGTGGCTCACCATCTGGTACGCATATTCTTTGTAATCACCATCGGAAAATGGATTTCCGGCTATCTGAAATAGCAGGGCCGGCTAGCGCCCGTCCACTAGCCGCTCCACGAGAGCATCGAGCATTTCGTCGCACCGGCGCAGCTGAGCGACCTCGACGAACTCGTCGGGGCCGTGCCCCTGCTCCATGGATCCCGGGCCGCAGATTACAGTCGGAACATTGAGCTTCTGCGCAAAGAGCCCTCCTTCCGTGCCGAAATCGACTTTTTTCACGGTTTCACAGCCGCTTATGTCCTTGGCCAGGGCGGCGGCCGGCGAATTCTCCGGCGTGTCGAGGCCGGGGTAGGAGACGACCTGTTCGATCTCGATCTTCGCCTCGGGAGAATTGAATCCGGCTGCGATTCGGTCGGCCTCGAGCCGGATTTCGTCGAGAATCCCTTGAGCATCGTCTCCGACCAAGCTCCTGAGTTCGAATTCGATTTCGCAGCGGTTCGGTACGATATTCAAGGCTGTGCCGCCTTCGATTCTGCCGACGTGCAAAGTGCTATAGGGAATCTCGTAGCCTTCGTCGCGGCATCCCCGGGACTCCAGCTGCTTCTGCATGGCGCGTATCGAGCCGATCAGGTCGCTCGCGACATGAACGGCGTTGACCGAAAGCGGCGCTCGCGACGAATGGCATTCTCGTCCGTAGCAATGCGCCCGAAGCGCGGTCTTGCCCTTATGTCCGGTCGCCACGTCCATGGAAGTTGGCTCGCCAACGATGCAGCTAGAGGCGGAGACGCTCTTTTCCGCTATAAAGTCGACCAGCGTCACCGCTCCAACGCAGCCGAGCTCCTCGTCGTACGACAGCGCGAGGTGCAATGGACGGCGCAATTTCCTCCTCGATGCTCGGCGCGCGCCCGCAATGGCGCATGCTAGGAATCCCTTCATGTCCGCCGCGCCGCGCCCGAACAATCGCCCGTTTTTCTTGGTCAATCGAAACGGATCGGATTGCCAGTTCTGTCCTTGAACAGACACGACGTCCGTATGGCCGGATAGAATGACGCCTCGCCCCGAATCGGACGGGCCTACGGTTGCGAACAAGTTGGCTTTGCCGCTCGCGGGGTCGGGAACGATGTCGATCTCAAAACCTAAATCGCCAAGAAGATGCTTGGCGCAATCGACGATTTCGAGATTGGATTCGCCCGCGACAACGGGAATCGCGACGAGTTTATCGAGTATTTCAAGGCTGTTCATTAAGCATGCCCCTTGCCCGATTTGCAGTCCGGCGAGCGAAGCCCTTGCGCCCGGCGGCCTCGTGCCGCGTTGCTTCGAATCCCTTCTCGGGCATGCGAACTTTCCTAATCGCGGCGAATCCCGTCAATACCGATTTAAATCATTCCCGGCCTTTAGCATGCGGACCGTGCCAGGGACGAGAAGTTTTGCAGATGGCGGGGCGCAACTCATCCTCGGATGGTCTCCAACCGAAGCAACGGCAAATGCGGTCCGATCATTCCTTGAGCCGGGAGATTGCTCTGGGGCGCATGCCGGCGTGAATTTTTCCAACCCGAAACAGTCGCTACGGGCATTCTCGAAAATCAGATCCTCTCGGAACTCGCGTTTTGTGAAATGTTGCAAATTCATACCATTCCGTCCTTGGCACATGCTAGCGGTCCAAAGTATCGGGGTGCCTTAGCCATTGACGAGCCCACGTTTCCGAAAAAAGCTGACGAACGCGCTATCAAATTCGTCGAAGGCAACCATTCAATTAGCTCGCTTTTGCTTATGGCGCGGTTCGAGTGCGGGGTGCGGCCTAAATTTCTTGAAAATCTTGCCATCCGGCATTGCCGATTCCGGTTGCCAATCAAATTTCTTGATCAAGCCACTGAATGCCTCTGTAAAAAGTTCGGGATTAGGTTGTCCAACTCGCGGCAACGATTCGCTATTTTGCCGCCTTCAAGAAATTTGATCCGTAATCTTGAGTGCGCACGTTTCTTGACTGAGACAGTGTCATGATGCTACTCGGGGCGATCTTGGTGAGGCAAAATCCGGTAATGGCAAAGAACTACATTCAGGTGATCAACCCTACAACGAAGCTTCAGAGAGGATCGGAATCTATTTCCCTTGTCTCGTTGAATTCGTTGAGAACTACGCAAGGGAGGGCAGAATTAGTTACGCCCACTCGAGGCTAGTGCAGAAAAAGCGATTGCCGAAACACGGTTGCCTAATCGAGAAACTCGAGAGGGCTGAACTGATCAGAGACAAGATCGCGCACGGCATGCCATGGAAAGAGGCCGATGCGCGTATTGGACTTGTCGACCTTTGCGATTTTGCCAGAGAATTCAACGATTTCGTGGACGACCGGGCAGGTATCCTTTTATTTGGTGACTTTAGGGGATCCAAAAGGAAAGAGGAGCCTCTCACCAATAAGTCTGCTCCGTTGGATTCTGCGTGGCATGGGGATTCCGGAGCGAGAGTGACAATAACATTACCCGCAACACCGATAGATCTGCGCAATTACGCAGGATCAAGGAGGCTGTTCATATGACGACAGGCAATTTGGCCACTCCTGCCGATCCGCTTTCGGCCGCCCTAGACGAAATCGCCGAGATGAGCCCGAAGGCGACAGACGGCAAGTGGCTGGAGAATTTGACGGTTAAATGCGCACCGCTGATCGCAGAGTGGGATGTCGACAAGTGCTGGCATTGGACTTTATGGCCGGAGCGCGAGCGGCATCATCCTATTACCATCGATATCGGCATAGACGTTGTTGCCCGACGTGCAAGCGACGGGAAGTTCATCGCGATCCAGTGTAAGTCGCGAAAGTTGGACGAGTACGGGCGTGGCGGCAATGTTACCAAGAGCAAAGTCGACAATTTCATCGCCACCTCGAGCAATGCGTGTTGGGCCGAACGCTGGCTCGTTACCAATGGCGATATCCGACTTGGCGCCAATGCCGAGGCAACCGTGGGAAAGACAAAGCCGATCAAGCTGGTCAATCTCGAGAGCGACCTATTGAAACAGCGCGAATCGGAGTGGTCGGCGCTGCCCGAACCCTGCCCGCATTGCGACGGCACGGGCAGCCTCCGGACGAGGGACTGCATGCAGCGCGAAGCTGTCGAAACCAGCGTCCGGATTCTGAGGGAGCACGCCGCCGGCGATGGCAAGGCGAGGGGGAGGATTATCCTGCCCTGCGGAACCGGCAAGTCACGCATCGCCCTGCGAATTGTCGAGGAACTGGCGCGGCCAGGGGAAGTCTCGGCGGTTCTCTGCCCCTCCATCGCGCTGGTTGCGCAATTGCGCCGCGAGTTTCTCGCCAACAGCGAAAAACCCATGAAAGCGCTGGCCGTTTGCTCAGATGAAACGGCCGGGCATGGCTCCGACCTGTCGCGGGACCAGACTGCGGACATCGGCCAAGCGAGCGCATCGGAGGTCAAGGGACTTGTGACGACCGCCCCGGGCGAGATCGGATCGTGGATCGAAGAGGTTGCAAGGGAGCGAAACCGCATCGGAGTGATATTCGGCACCTATCAGTCCAGCCATCGCATCGCGGAGGCTCTGGTTTCGGTCGATTGCGAGCTTTCGACCGTGGTCGCCGACGAGGCCCACCGAACGGCGGGCCTGCGGCGGATCAGGGCGGAGGAGGAGAAGCTCAGGGATTTCACCGTCTGCCATGACGACAGGCGGTTCCCGGCGAAGTTTCGCGTTTATCAGACGGCGACGCCGAGGGTGTACGACACCGGCTCCGTCGCAGCCGCTAGGCGCTCATCGAAAAACGATGATTGGGTGGTCAGGAACATGGACGACGAGTCGGTGTTCGGGGTCGAGCTTTACCGAAAGTCCTACGCCGACGCGGTCGCCAACCGCTGGCTGACCGACTATCGCATAATCGCTCTCGGCGTGAATGACGAGGATGCCTACAGGACTGCAAACGGCCTGGCGGCGGGAAGCGGCAAGAAATTGTCTACGGCGCAGTTTCTTCGGGGACTAACACTGGCGCTGGTGATGGGCGGCGCCACGCGCCATAACGGCGCCGAGATCCGCTCCTCGATCAACTTTATGAACACCATCGCCAAGTCGAAGGAGATGACTAGGGCCCTGGAATCGAAGACCGTGCGGGACTGGGTGCAGAGAAGGCTGAGCAGCGACGGAGTGGGGGGGGGGGGTCTTCCAAAAGTCGGCGCATTACAGGCTAGAGCATCTCGACGCGTCGAGCAAAGTCGCCGCCCGAGAAAACGCCAAGGCCAAGCTGGCAGCGGCAACTGACGACGAGCCGCACGGCATCATCAATGTAGGAATCTTCGGCGAGGGCACCGACGCCCCGTCCTTGTCGGCCGTCGGCTTCCTCGAAGCCAGAAAGTCGCCCGTCGACGTAATCCAGGCGGTCGGGCGAGTGATGCGGCTCTCGCCTGGAAAAAGCAAGGGCTACATCGTCTGCCCGATTTTGATTCCGGCCTATGCGGATGCAGAGTCCTGGCTTCGAAACAGCGGCCCTGAGGACGGCTGGAAGGAGCTCGGACAAATTTTACTGGCCCTGCGAGCGCACGACAGCCGTATCGAAGACGAGCTGGACGAACTCATGCAGCTCTATCTGCCGCCGAAGCAAGCGGAGAACGTGGCGACGATGGTGACCATTGGCTCCGAGGAAGGTCGCGTTCGGCATCACGGGCATGTCGGGAAGCCGGGATCGGCGGAACGCGATGTCGCGAAGGCGCTAATCGGCGAGGCCAGGCCGAAAGACGTGTTTATCGATCTGAAAAAGGTCATTCCCGACAAGCTCAATGGAGACATTGTAGAGGTTCAGCCGCCGGGGCCCGTCGCGCAGCGCATTCTAAGCGCAAAACGCAACGTGGACGGCAGCGTCGAAATGCGAGAGGAGGGCGTGCAACGCGACAAGCCGAAAGCGGACGGAACGCCGGGTTCAATCAACGCAGACAAATCGAAGGCGATGGGCAGGAAGATGGTCAATGGCGAAGCCGGACGCAAAGTTGATCACAAGAGAAAGCCTGGAAGGGAGAAGGAGGATCCGGCGGAGGCGCGAGTTAGAAGCCTTTTCGATCAGGTCGACACGGCCGAGATCGGCATCAGTGTCAATTTGCTGGCGAAGTCCGGCCTCAGCCGCAATCGCGCCGAACGGGATGTCAACATCCTAGAAGACAGCATCGATGAGGCGAAGCGCCATCTCCTGCAGGACGAGCTGGGTCCCGTGCTGGACAGGCATTTCGGTCTGGATGCGCTGGCGGACGATAGGAGCAAGAAACAGGCGGATGGCTGCACCATTGCCTCCCTGCTGCTGATGAACGCCGCCATGCTGCACCAGCGCATCGCAGCCGGCGGTTGGCTGCCTGGAATCTCCGGAATGGAAGCCATCAAGACCGCCGCTGACGCGACCGCGATGCTTTACAGCCAGTGGAACCGAATCACTCGCCACGACTTCCTGCCGGTGATGGAGCCGGCTATCGACTCGATCGAGGCAGTCCAAAAGTCCGGCCGCCGCGAAGGCCTCAACCGAGCACTCCGACATCTCGCGAGCCAGGCACAACGCGTAGCCGAAAGCTACGCCGATCTCGGCGCCGACCACGCCGGGCCGCTTTTCAACAAGGTGATGGGCAACCAGGCGTCGGACGGCGCCTATTTCACGCGTCCTCCCGCCGCGTCGCTGCTGGCCCGTCTGGCGCTCGACGCTGCCGGCGAGGATTCCGATTGGACCAGCGAAGCGACATGGAAGGAACATCGTACCGTCGATCTCGCTTGTGGCTCCGGCACGCTTCTAGCCGCCGCGCTTACCGAAATGAAGCGGCGAGCGAGAGAACAGGGAGCAGGCGAGAAAAAGCTTGCGAAACTGCAAAGATTGGCAGTTGAAGAGGTGATCGCGGGACTCGATTTCAACCCGGTGTCATTGCAGCTGGCCGCCGCTCAGCTGACCGCGGGCAACCGGGATATCGTATATAGGAAGATGGGACTGCACCGCATGCCGTACGGTCCGAGGGAAGGCGGCGATGTCTCTGTCGGTTCCCTAGAGTTACTGGGGCAGAAGAAGATCGTACCGATGGTCGACCAGTTAGACCTGCAAGATCGGGTTCTGGATTCCGTGCAGTTGCGGATGTCGGCTGACGATCCGACGCTCGAGGATCCGGTGGAAGCCGCCAGGGGAGTGCGGCTTGTAGTGATAAACCCTCCTTTTTCTAACCGCGCCAAGATGGGCGAGAAATTCCCCGACCACATCCAGCGAGCGATGCGTTCGCGAACCGACTGCTTTGAAAGCATTCTTGCTACGTTCGATCCGGAGATGGAGAACTTTTCCGATAAGAACTCGATTGGGCCGCTGTTCGTCGCGCTCGCGGACAGGTGTCTTGACAAGTCGTCGGGGATTCTAGCGATGATCAACCCGACCATCGCGCTGACGACTACGTCCGGACGACAGGAACGCATCGTTCTTGCAAGGCGCTTTCATATCCACGCCCTGCTCACCTGCCATGTGCCCGGCCAGATAAGTCTCAGCCAGAATACTTCGATCAACGAGAGCATCTTGATCGCTAGGCGGCACGAAGGCGCGAGGCCCCCAACGCGAATCATCAGCCTTGATCGCATGCCGACAAACGATGCCGAGGCTGATGAATTCCACCGAAGCCTATCCCGGTGCGAGGCGGGACTGATGCCTGACGGCTGGGGCGAGGTTTCGGAATGGCCTGCGGCACGGGTTGAAGCGGGCGACTGGTCGGCGGCGGTCTGGCGTTCGCCTCGGCTTGCCGAAGTAGCTTCGAGGATTGCGAGCGACGAGACGCTTCCGCGTCTTCGCGACCAGGGTATGATACCGGCCGAGACCGGCCGATTGTTGCGCGGCGAATTCATGGCGTCGACGCCCGATGCCCTAGGGAGCTTTCCCATTCTGAAATCCAAGGGCGCCGATGGCCAGACGCGGATTCAAAGCGAGCCCGACGAGTACTGGATACCAAAGACGCGAGTCGACCTCGACAGCCTAGCAGTCGACGAAATGCATCCGGATACTAGGAAAATTCTACAAAAGTCGGCGCATCTGCTCGTAACCGCCGGCCAACGAACCGGTTCCGCCCGACTGACTGCCGTTGCTGGCATAGACAGGCACGTTGGAAACGGCTGGATGCCTGTTTGCGGTATGACGTTCCTACAGGCGAAGGTCGCCGCCGTATTCCTCAATTCGACTGCTGGACGGCTGCAACTCATGCGTAATCCTGGTCGGACAATTGATTTTCCTACCTACAGCGCGGAAGAAGCCGCCAACCTCAGGATTCCAGACCTGGCCAACGAACGTATTGTTCAGATCCTAACCGATTGCTGGACGAGAAGTGCTGGCACGACCGTGCCCCAGTTCCGAGACGGCGAGTGCGAGGTTCGGCGGCTGTGGGACGAGGCGGTGGCCGACGCAATGGGATGGGACCCGGGCGAACTTGCAGAATTGAGGCAACTCCTGCATCGCGAGCCGCATGTGAGGGGGCTTGGCTATAACCAGTTCGGATAGCAGATTCCAAAGATAATAATGAGTTTGGATCAAATTTTATGTAGTTGTCGTTGTGGGGATTCGATGCTGCAAGCTGAACAACCTAACCCTAGGCTTTTTCCATTTGCGAGCGGCGACTTGATAACTAAAATTGATCCGCACAAAGTAAAAAATTGTCACCTCCTTTACCAAGAAACGTCGACTATCTTCACGCTGCAAACGGTTAAAAGCGAGAAGTAGAAGGAAAATTCCCTGTTGTGGCCTATGGTGCCAAACGCTCGGCCAATTTCTGGCGTTAGGCTAGAATGGGACCCCAATGAGTATTTATGTCCCTGGTCGTGAAAAAGCGCGGATCCCTGGAAATTTGTCGCACTCTCAAAATAGAGCTAACTGTGCGCCTCTCGAACATACACAATCGACAGCTTTTCCAAAGTAACGCATTCATAATATGCGCATGAAATTTCATCGTGGATACTATCCAACGAATACCAAGAAACTATAAAAGAACTTCGTGGCCTTCAATTTCGATAATTGCTCACCCCTTTATGGTGCCGGTCGGGGCGAAGCACAGCCCAATACTGCCGGCGGCCTCTTTGCTGAGCTCTCCTGGCTCGAGTGCTGGCAGTATCGATCCCATTGCGGACGGAAACCTGATCGGCTGAACAATTCGCTAACTCCGGAATCGGCTATTCGACATGCTTGCTGGCGAACGAAAAAATTTAAAAGGTTGCGTTTGACCGGATTGACGGAGAAATCGAAATATCTCGATGGGAGGAGCTAAAGTGAACGAGAAAACGCCGGAGCGAAATTCTTCGAATTCCTATCGCGTCCTTCGAAGCTCGCTGGAACTTCCCTGCGGCGCGGTCCTAAAAAACCGCATCGCAAAGTCCGCAATGTCGGATTCCCTTGGAAACGGCAAAGGCGATCCCACCGAGGGGCAAGCTCGGCTTTACGAAAGATGGGCGGAAGGCGGCGCGGCTCTGTCCATCATAGGCGAAGTGCAAGGGAATCCACGCTTTCCGGAAAAACCGGGCAATCTGGTATTCGGCGCGACCAGCGATCGGCGCGCAATACGGACATTGGTCAATAGAGCAGTGATCGAGGATTCTCATCTCTGGCCCCAACTCGGTCATGCCGGCGCTCTTTCGCACGGGCCGATCAGCAAGCCGAAAGGGCCATCTGCAATAGACATGCCGGGTCTTCAATGTGCGGGAATGTCAGTCGAAGAAGTCGAAGAACTGCCCGGCATGTACGCAACAACCGCCGCGTTTGCCAAGAATGCAGGCTTCACCGGCATTCAGCTTCATGCCGGCCACGGCTTCCTGCTAAGTCAATTTTTGTCTCCCTTGTTCAATCATCGCGACGATGGATACGGTGGCTCAATCGAAGCGCGATGCCGAGTACTTCTTAGGATCGTAGACGAAGTGCGCAGCGCAGTCGGAGCATCGTTTCCCATCGGAATCAAGATCAACTCGACGGACAAATTGGAAGGTGGATTGACGGAGGACGACGCTCTGGAAGCGGTGCGTCTTATCGGCCGAACATCGGTCGATCTCATTGACATTAGCGGCGGAACCTATTTCCCCGGAGCGAAGGCGAGTTCCGACGGAGTGTCAGGCAGCGGTCCGTATTTTCTGGAATTTGCGCGCCGTGCCAAAGAGACCACAAATGTGCCGATTATGCTTACGGGCGGGTTCCAAAGACGCGATCAGGCAGTGGATGCGCTGGCGAGCGGCTCCGTGGACATGGTAGGTCTGGCTCGTGGCATGGTTCTCGATCCTCAGCTTGCGAAGTCGTGGTTGACCGAGGACGGCGGAGATCCTGAATTTCCGAAATTCGAAGCCCCGCCTCGGGGCGGAGTAACGGCCTGGTACACCATGCGACTAACCGCATTAGGAGAGAACCGAGAGCGCACTTTCATACTGGATCCTCAGTCTGCCTTGCGTGCCTATGAAGAACGCGACGCACAACGTTGCACCAAATGGCGAAAGATGCTCTCGCAACTGGCAGAATTAGACCAAGGGCTGGGATAAAGCGTGCGCATGGCTCCATTCATGCGTTTTTTTCCAAATGCGCCGTATGGATAACCGTCAAAGGATAGGAGAGAGACGCTCATGAAATGGGACGCGGTATCGGCGATTTCGAAAGGTTAGAGGAGCCGCGATTTTCATTTCTATGCTGTATTGCGCGTTCCAAGTCCGAATCGCGAAAGTCGGGTTGGAAGATATAAACGAGTAACTTTCGAAATTAATGAGAATTCAATTCGGGCATGCGAATTATTAACTCATCCAAGGTCCAGAATTCGTTGTCGTTTTTGCTTTCCTTGACAATCTCCTTCCGCGGGACAGGTTTGGGATGGACGGCGATCCTACCGCCTCGCACAAAAAAAGCTCGCCGGTAATGTAACCGTCCTCCTCCGTCGCAAGGTAGGTTACAAATGGTGCAATTGCTTCAGGCAAAGGACGATTTCGGATGCGCTCGTATTCGTCTCGCGTTGCGATTTGACCTCTCTCCAGCCAGCTGCGGAAAAGGGCCTGCGCTTGCTCTTCGCGCACGGGAACCATATTGCCGCGTTTGGGGGAATATTGCGTTGTAGGTCACGCCGTAGTCGCGCATGTCCCAGGCCACCGAATTTGCCAGACCCAGCACGCCAGCTTTTGCCGCGCCGTAGACGGTGCCGGACGTTGTGCCAAACGCCGAGATCGACGAGCAATTTACAATTCGCCCCCAATGCCGGTCCATAAAGACATTGCAAGCGTGATGGACGCAATTGAAGATACCCTTTAAACTGAAGTTCTGGGGCGTGTCAAAAAAATTGAGCAGTATCAACATGATACGTGGATCGGGACTGCCACGCTCTGCCTACAAGCGGTGGGTCCGGCCGGATCCGCCTTTACATGGCTGCGATATCCTTCAACAGTTTCAGCTCCCTCGCCTGGCTGGCGTCGGGCCGGGTCGTCACTTCGATCATGGTTTCCGCCTTCTCGCCATCGCGCAGGTTTTACCATAAAGGATTCGTACCCCTGCTCGACAGGCTGTTCACGTTCCGGCTGGTGCTGTCGAGGGGGAGCAAGGGCTACGAAACGGTGCTCGCCGAGCTCTAGGAACAGTGCCGCAAGCTCGGCGTCGAGCTGCCGCAGAGCAAGCCGGTGGGCGCCTCCTCGATCTGCAGGGCCCGCAGGAAAGTCGACGAGAGCCTGTTCAAGGACCTAAACCAGGAGGTCGTCCGGCACGCCGGCGCCGACCTGCTCTTTAACGACCTCCGCGTCCACGCCGTCGACGGCATGAAGTTGAACCTGCCGCGACCGCTGGCCGACGAGGGCTACGCGATTCCCCGCGGCGCGCACTACCCGCAGGGACTGGTGTCCTGCCTCTACCGGCTGGAATCGAAGATGCCGGTCGACTTTTCCCTCACCGCCAGCATTCGGGACCTGCCTACGTCACGCAACCCAGACCCACAAGCCTGTCGCGTGTCCGGACGTTCGGGGTCCCGGCCAGTTAAAAATGTTCTTGACAAACTGGTATACTAGTCTATCAGATAATGCGCGCGAAAGGCGATGGTGGCCTGTAGCTGAGTTGCGAGGCCGCCAATTTTTTGAAATGGAGAGCGGGTGTCGTCGCTGTGCTTGGAATTATTGCCGTCGAATGAGGCTAAATTCCGACTGTCGCCACCGTCGCTCTGAAGACACTCAAGGGAGAATTTCATGTACGAGAAACTAAAGACGTCTCTGATCGGCGCCGCGGCAGTTCTGGCTTTGGCAGGCCATGCCGCGTCGGCGGCCGAATGGCGCGGTTGGAACATCCATGTGGAAGGCTATCCCAACACCGTTGCGATGGACAAGTTCGCAGAACTTGTCGCAGAAAAGACGGGCGGGGAAATCACACTTCAGATGTTCCATGGCGGCACGCTAGGCAACCAGCCTGACGCCATCGAGCAAGTGCGTCTTGGCGCCCTTGAAATCGGGAACTTCAACCTTGGCCCTATCGGACCGATCGCTGCCGAGGCTAATGTCGTTTCGTTGCCGTTCATTTTCAAGGACGTGGCTCACATGTTCCGGGTTCTGAACGGTGAAGGCGGAGCGAAAATTGCGGAAGGCATGGCCGCCAAGGGCTTGATTCCCCTCTCATGGTACGATGCCGGCGCCCGGTCGTTCTACAACGGCACCAAACCAATCAATGCGCCTGCGGACGTGGCTGGCATGAAAGTGCGGGTCATGAACAACGACCTCTACTCAGGCATGATCTCGGAACTGGGCGGAAACCCCTCCCCGATGGCATTTGCCGAGGTCTATCAGGCGCTAAAGACCGGCGTGGTCGACGGAGCCGAAAACAACTGGCCATCCTATGAATCGACAGGTCATTTCGAAGTCGCCGGCTATTACTCCCTCAGCCAGCACCTTATCATCCCGGAGTGCCTGTGCATCAATGCGGATGTCTACAACGCGTTGTCCGACGCACATAAGGCGGCAGTGAAAGAGGCTGCAGTCGAATCCGCCGAACTGCAGCGCGAGCTCTGGACTGCACGCGAGGCGACAAGCCGCAAGATGGTCGAGGACTCCGGTGTCGTCACGAACGAGATCGCTGACAAGGGACCGTTCCAGGCTGCGATGGCGCCGGTTTACGAGACCTACCTGTCGGCCAATCCCGAGTTGCGCCCGCTAGTCGAGTTGATCCAGACTACAAATTGAGCGAAAGCTAAGTGATGCGCCCCCGTACGACGCATTCGGGGGCGCTTCATAACAAGAGAAATCAAATGCCTGACCCGGAAGTCCGGAATTCATTTCATGACTTCGTCAAGCCAATCGACGCTCTATTGGACGGTATCGCCGCGATTTGCCGGTTGATAACGGGCGTTTCCCTGGTCTTCCTGACGGTAATCTTCGGTTGGCTTGTTTTCGGGAGATATGTCCTGAACGCGACGCCAACCTGGGTGGAGCAGGCAGCATTGCTGCTGGTGATGGTCATCGCATTTCTTGGCGCCGCCGTCGGCGTGCACGAGCACTCGCATCTGTCAGTAACAGCACTTCGCAGCGCTGTCCCGACATGGATTCGAACAATCTTCGTCATTGCGACCGACCTTTTGCTGGCGATGTTCGGCGGGCTGATGCTCTTCTACGGGACCAAGCTCACATTGTTCAAATGGGGTTCAATGATCCCGCTCATTCAATTGCCCGAAGGCCTTCGGGCACTGCCATTGACAATCAGCGGCGCGCTAATCCTGCTGTTTTCGCTGGGCCATCTGATGCGTCTCGCGCTGGGGAGGGACCAGCGCAGCGATACCATTCGGTAAGGAACCTCAATGGGGCTTTTCTTTCTCCTCGGGCTGTTCTCCTTCTGCGTCCTGCTCGGCGTGCCGGTGGCATTCTCGCTTGGCATTTCGGCAATTGCAGCATTCTGGTACGAGGGCCTGCCTCTGGTGATCGGGTTTCAGAGGATCATTTCGGGCATCAATGTCTTCTTGCTGATGGCCATCCCGTTCTTCATCTTCGCTGGAGAGTTGATGCTCCATGGCGGCATTGCCATGCGATTGGTCAAGTTCGCCTCGGCTGCTGTTGGCAGGGTCCGCGGCGGTTTGGGAATCGTCAATGTATTTTCGTCGATGCTGTTCGGCGGCATTTCTGGATCGGCCGTGGCCGATATCTCCGCGTTGGGATCGATACTGGTCCCGGTTATGAAGGAAAAGGGGTATGACGCCGATTATGCCGTGAATGTCACAGTCACGTCGTCGATTGCGGGCATCATCATCCCGCCCAGCCACAACATGATCATATTCGCCATTGCCGCCGGCGGCGGGATTTCCATCTCCAAGCTCTTTCTGGCTGGCGTGGTGCCAGGCGTCCTCATGTGCATCTGCCTAGCCGTGGCAGCATACCTGGTGGCTGTTCGTCGGAACTACAGCGCCGAGAAATTCCCGGGATTGAGCGCGCTTGTCCTTAGCTTCTTCGGCGCAATTCCGGGCCTGCTGACTGCGGTGATAATTGTCGGCGGGGTGTTGTCCGGCGTTTTCACGGTCACGGAATCCGCCGCCTTCGGAGCAATCTACGCGTTCGCCGTGACCCTGTTTGTTTATCGCAGCATCACTTGGGAGAACTTTCGCATCGCCGTCGTGCAGTCCGTACGTACCACCTCGATGGTAATGATTCTGATCGCCTGCGCTGCGGCATTCGCCTATATGCTGACCTTTTACCGTGTCCCGAACAAGACAGTGGACGTTCTGACCGGGCTGACGGAAAATCCCATCCTGATCTTGCTGATGATTAACGCGGCCTTGCTGGTGCTTGGGATGATCATGGACATGGCCGCCCTCATTCTCATTTGCACACCGATATTCCTGCCCGTCGCCAATAGCCTGGGCATCGATCCGCTTCAATTTGGAATGATCATGCTGGTCAATCTGGGGCTTGGCCTGTGCACGCCACCGGTCGGATCCTGTCTATTCGTCGGATGTGCGGTTGGAAAATTGCCGATGGAAAAGGCGGTTCGAACGATCTGGCCGTTCTACATCGCGATTTTCGCCGCCTTGATGATGATTACCTTCATTCCGGCAATCTCGCTGACGCTGCCGCGATTGGTCGGTGCCTAGCCCGGATAGCTCACCGTATCAAGGATTGCAGCGCGCTAGATGAATCGGGGTTCCATTGCCTTGCTCTCGACCGCGAAGGGAGTATGGCGCACGCGCGGCAGCGTTCGGCGGACCCCGAACCGGTCGGCTAGTAAGACAAATGGGAATCATCCGCTGGCGGACCGCCCCTGCGAGAGCTTCGGGCACGGCTCTGCCCTGGCCGGTCCGGCCAGCATCCGGCGGCTACAAAGGCGGCGGCACTCGACACTTCGGCGATTTCGCCGTGCCGAGACCGAGATGAAGGAGCCAGGAATCCGGATCGACACCGTTTCCGTCATCACGTATCGCGACGGCATCCGCGCGCAGAACTTTCGGCGCCTCGACCCTGAGGCCGCGCATAAATTCCGGAAGCGCCTTGCGCCATTAAAATGTCAAGATGCGACAATCCTTGGACTTGTCAGATCCCGTTAACGTTCACTGCTCGATTTCCATGACCGATGAATTGATCCGAAAATCATGTCAGCACGTCAGAACGAAATTGTGATACCGAGAACGGTGCGTCCATTTACTGCCATTAATTCTCTTCTTTACATGCAAAAAATGCACTTCTTCATGGCAAAATACACTGTAACACTGTTCGAAACTAGTCACGTTCCAATTTCCCTCTTTTTTTCGGTGGGACTTGGATTTTCAAGTCGAGATTCGACAGTCGTGCGACCGCTCGGCATTTTTTGGGGCGGAATTCGGGGCGCGTGAAGCCGGAGGCGCCAGCTACCTATTGGCTTACTTTATGTCAGGCCGCAATAACTTGTACACTTCGCTTTTTTCCGGCCCCAGCCTCAAGGCGCGCTCGGTCGAGGCGGACGAATCGGCCAGCCGGGCGTAGCCGTACCAGATGATCTCGTTCCCCGGAGGCCGGTCGTGCTTGCGGTGCAGGTGGCCGCCCATCGCGGCGACCAGGCCCATGGCGCGGCCGAGATTGTCCGGCCTGGGGAATCGCCGCTCGGTCGCGAAGTCGGCGAGGATCGCGATTTCGATTTTCGTGAAGAAGCATTTCGCGTCCAGCTCCGGTGTCTCGCGCCCGCACATCGTCAGGGCGGCCAGCCTCCAGGCGATCACGGCGTTGATGGCGGCGGCGCGCTGGAGCCGCTCGGCGGCGGCGTGCGCGATCTTCTCGACCCCGCAGCCGGACTTCAGGACCCTGTGCCAGTCCTCGATGCGCCAGCGCAGGGCGTACAGCTTCAGTATCTCGCGCGCCTGCTCCTCGCCGGCGACTGGAAGCGTCGTCAGCAGAAGCCATTCCAGGCGCGCGGAGCCGTCGGCGGGATCGCCGGCCTCGACCGCGTGCACCGCGGTCATCCGGAACGGCTTGGAGCCGAACCGCCCGCGCTTCCTCTCCGGCACCGGAATATCCAGCGCCTGCCAGCGCAGGTCGCAGTCCGCCAGGCGCGGCGCGCGGAATTCCGGGCCGAGGCGGGCTCCACGCGGACCGCGACCCGCCCGCGGACCGGGGATCTGCGTATCCGCTCGAACAGGCTGCGCTTCTTCCGTCCGAGGCTCCGGTCGTGCCGGGCGCGCACGAGCAGGTCGATGTCGCCGCCCAGGTTCCGCTGCTCGGCGAAGACCTCGACGGCATCGCCCTCGCGGTCCAGCACCGCCACCGTCCGGACGCCCTCCAGCGGCGCCGCGAGCTCGGCGCTGTCGCGCAGGACGCGCCACCCACCGCTGCGTCTTCCTCTCCTCCTCCGGGACCTCGCCGCCCTCCTCGCGGGCGCAGGGGGCGTCGAACTCGATCCTGGGAACGCCGAGCGGAATCCCGTCGCCGCCGACGGCGTAGGTCGAGTGCATGTGCAGGCCGAGCGTGCCTGACGACTTCTTGTTCTTCGCGATAAGGCCCAGGCCCCTGCATCCCGGCCGCGCACTTCAGGAAATCGCGCCTGGCGTGAGCCCAGCAGAAGCACAGGATGACGAGGGCGGGCAGCAGGCGCGCCAGCTTCTCGTACGCGCTGTAGCGGTCGCAGACCAGATACACCGGGCCGGCGGTGCCGGAGAACAGCTTCTCGGCGACCTCGGCGCTGCGCGAGCGGTGGACGCGGAACCGGCGGCGTCCAGATATCCTCGATGCGAATCTCCATGCGCAGCCAAATAGCACGCCGGATTTTTCGTTACCAGATCTAATTTCGCAGTGACCGAAATGACGCCGCGAAGGACTGTCGCCACCGCTCGGCCGAACGCTTGCGGCGCAACGATGTCAATCTAAGGAAATGCCATTGTCCCGCCCCATGCGGGCATCGAACGCCAGATCCGAAAGCCGCTGTTCGGAACAAGCGAACAGCACCCTTTGGATTTCGTGGAGATCGCGTGAGTCCAACAAGGTCAAAGCCACAACCATGAATTCGCAAAACAGCGAAGACCGTGACCTGTTTAGTCTTCGAAGAATTCGGCATGCGACTTGCGGATTCCAGCAATGACATCGTCAAGCCTGGACAAATGGGCCGTGATTGCGCCGATCAACGCACTCTCGTCGCGTCTGACTAGCGTTTCGGCGATCAGCACATGGTCCGCGAGGAGTTCCTCCATCGTCGCCGGTTCGGAAAGGCTCAGGACACAGATGCGATCGACCGCCGCCTTGTTTTCGGCAATGGTGCCAAACATCAGGGCGCAGTCGCCAGCATCGCAAAGGCGCTTGTGGAAATCGTAGTCCAGCGCATGGAAACGCTCCACGTCGCGCTTCTTCATCGCCGCCCGCTGGTCTTCGAGGTCCTTTCTCAATCTCTCGTCGTGCAACGAAGTGGTCGACTTGCATGCCCGCCGCAGTATTTCACATTCCACCGACATGCGAATGAACCGCGCACGCCTGATCTTCGCGGAGGAAAACTGCCGAACCACGGTCGCCTTTTGCGGGCGGACCAGCAACAGGTCTAGATTCGCCAAGCGGATGAATGCTTCGCGTACCGGCTGGCGGGACACGTCAAACTGCCCCGCTACCTCGATCTCGCTGATCCGGGTACCTGGCAGGAGCCGCAACGAAACGATCTCGCCGTGCAGATAGTCGAATATATCGTCTGCGTTAGTCCTGCGGTCAGATCGTGCCAATGACTGCGTCATGGAGACTCCCTTGCGTCCATGCCTCACTACCATACCAGATTGCTCAACAAAAGCCGATATAGGCGCGGGATCGCGCAAGGGGAAGTCCTTGAGTCCTTTAGCGATAGTCGGCATTTTCTTGCACCTCTCCTTCCTTCGTTGCCGGCGCCAGTTCGGAACAGCCACCGATTCCGACCCTGGACGGCGCTAGCCGGTCCATCCTCAATGCGCCGTCGATGTTCCGGGTTGCCCGGCTGATCGGAAAGATCCTGCGAACAACGGTCCACGAAATCGGTTCAGAAGGGGGCAAGGATCCGTCAACGTTTCAGGCGAACATATTCGTGGGCGGCCAGATCCGGGGGGGCCCCCCAAGAATGTTCATGATCTACCCGGAAGGGAACTTCGTCGAATCCGGGCCAAACACGCCGTACTTCCAGCTTGGCGACACCAAGTACGGCAAGCCAATACTGGCAAGGGCCAATCGTCCAGATCTGACATTCGAGCATGCAATAAAGTCTCTCATTATCTCGTTTGATTCAACCTTCAAGTCGAACCTGTCGGTCGGGCTTCCGCTCGACCTCAGCGTCTATGCGGCCGATACGCTCGCCCCCGGGCCGACGCGCCGCTTTGCGGAAACCGACCCTTACTGCCGGACCATTTCGAAGGGATGGAGCCAGGCCATTCAATTGGCATTCGATTCGCTCCCGGACTTTTCGTTTGATGACAGCTGATCTCCGGCCTCGAACACGAAATGGCCGCGGGTCGACTTCCACCGAAAGTCGGTATCGCTTTCGCCAGAGGCGTCAGGTTCAAGGCACCGTCCGAGTTCGGAATCCTGTCCGCTCTGGCGGCAGCGATGGATGCTCGACATCTTCCAGCGAGATGTGGGCAAGCGAGGAGGCGCGCCACAAGTTCCGTGCAAGTTCACGCTGGCAAGCCCCGGTCGACATCGGCCAGGCTTCGATGCTTCAAGGACGCATTCTACAGCCATTTCCTAAACGAAACGCGTCCACATTGCCGGTTTGCGCTGCCCGGATGTCAACAATCGTCGCGGAACACTACCATCGCGGCACCTTTCTGACATAGTCGGGAATGTACCGGCGGATTTCCTCCGTGTCGTCCCGATCCTTCACGGCGTTCTCCAGGTAGAGCGTATGCAATTTCTGCAGCGCCTCGTGATTCAGCGAAACCCCAAGGCCAGGCCCGCGTGGAACCGCTAGCCGCCCTTCCTTGAATTCAATCCCCTTCCCTTCGACGATGTCATGACCTGTCCACATGCAATGCGTGTCGCAGTCATGGGATAGGTTCGGCGTGGCCGCCGCCACGTGGAGCATGGCCGCGAGGCTGATCCCCAGATGCGTGTTCGAATGCATTGACACACCCATGCCGGCAGCCGCGCACATCCGCCCCAGAGTAACGGCCCCGGTCGCTCCACGCCAGTAGTGATGGTCTGAAAGCACGATCTGCACGGCGCCTTTCCGGTGCGCTTCGAAGACCTGCTCGAACTCCACCACCACCAGGTTGGTGGCGAGCGGCATGTCAGTTCGCGCCGCGAGCTTCGCCATGGCGCCCATGCCCCGCACCGGGTCTTCAAGATATTCCAGGACGCCGCCGAGCGCTTCGCAGACCCCCGCAGCCGTCTCGACCCGCCATGCCCCCATCGGGTCGATGCGAAGGGCATGATCCGGGAACCGCTCGCGCAGTTTCAGCATGGTCTGGATCTCAAGCTCCGGTTCCAGCACGCCGCCTTTCAGCTTCAGCGACCGAAACCCATGTTGCCCCACGAACGCCTCGGCTTCCTCCACGAGCGCGTCCGGGGTCATGACCTCGCCGAAGGGATCCTCGCCAGGCTGGTCGGAGGGCTTGGCGAACTTGTAGAAAAGGTATCCGGCAAATCCGACCTCGTCCCGCACCGCCCCGCCGATCAGGTCGCAGACTGGGCGACCGAGAGCCCTGCCCTGCAAGTCAAGACAGGCGATCTCGAACGCGCCGTAGGCCACATCTTCCACCTTGTGGTCCGCGAGCATTGTCGGACCGTTGATACCGCCGGCATCCGGCAAAGCTTCCGACACCCGACGCGCCAGGTCGTTGAGGTTGAACGGGTCCAGGCCCGTCAGCGCGTCCGCCGCGTTCTGCAAGCCTGACAGGCAACGCACCTGCCCGTAGGTCTCGGAGACCCCGACCAAGCCGTTGTCCGTCTCGACCTCGATGATAGAGCGCAGAAAATACGCGCCGTGCACGCCCTTGGTGTTCAGCAGCGGCACGTCGGGCACCGCTACCGGCGTTATCCGCACCTTCGCTACACGCATATCCTGCCTCCTCCAATTCGCCCCGTTGCCATTCTTCCCGAATCAGGTATACTTGTATACAAGTTTGCGAATTCAGGCGACGTCGACGGAGGATTGCACGCGCCGCATGTAGAACGGGGGATGGATGTCAGCAGTCGTCCTGAAGGACATGTACAAGCGCTTCGGCGCCGTGCAAGTGGTTCATGGAATCAATCTGGAGGTTGCCGCGCACGAATTCGTTGTGCTGGTCGGCCCCTCCGGCTGCGGAAAATCCACCACGCTCAGGATGATAGCCGGACTGGAGGAAATCTCCGAGGGCATCCTGACCATCGACGGGCAGACGATGAACCGGATCGCGCCAAAGGATCGCGACTGCGCGATGGTGTTCCAGAACTATGCGCTCTACCCGCATCTCAACGTTGCCGAGAACATCGCCTTCGGCCTGCGCATCCGGCGCGTGAAGAAGGACGTGATCGCCCGTTCGATCACGGAAGTCGCCGCAATCCTCGGACTTACGGAATATCTCGAACGCCGGCCCGCCGACCTCTCCGGAGGCCAGCGCCAGCGGGTCGCGATGGGACGCGCCATCGTGCGTCATCCGAAGGTGTTCCTGTTCGACGAGCCGCTCAGCAACCTCGACGCCAAGCTCCGCGCCCAGATGCGCGCCGAGATCCGGCGCCTGCACAACCGTCTCGGCGTCACGTCGATCTACGTTACCCATGACCAGATCGAGGCGATGACGCTGGCCGACCGGATCGTGGTCATGAACGACGGGCGAATCGAGCAGATCGGCACCCCGATGGACCTGTTCATGAATCCGGTTAGCACGTTCGTCGCAGGCTTCATCGGTTCACCGCCCATGAACCAGTTCAGGGGAACCCTTGCAAACGATGCCGAGGGCGCATCGGTGACGATCGGCGGAGGAAGAATTTCGCTTCCCGACACGGTTCCGAGGGACCCTGGACGCGACGTGATCATCGGCATCCGTCCTGAATACGTCTCTCTCGCCGCTGGCGAGGACACGTCGCCTGTATCGATCAAGCTCGACCTCGTAGAGCCGCTTGGATCCGAGGCGCTGCTCCACGCCGCGATCGGAGAGGATCCTTTCATCATCAAGGCGGAGACCCTCGGTGGCGTTTGCCATCTCTCCGGCCTGACCGAAGTGCACGTCCCCGCAGAGATGGTGAAGGTCTTCGATGCCGAGACAGGCCGCGTCCTCAACCAAGGTCCGAAACGGTGAGATTCGCGCAATGACCGACCTGCCTGCATCTTCCGCCGGCTCGGCCAACTCTGCCGGCGAACAGGCGGACGGCGCCTCCGCGAGACCCATGCAGGAGCGGCTGGTCTGGCTGGCCGACCACTTCAAGCGCGAATGGCAGATCTACGTGATGCTCGCACCTATGATCATCTGGTTCCTGCTGTTCCTCTACAAGCCGATGTACGGGTTGCAGATCGCGTTCAAGGACTATTCGATCTTCCGGGGCATCGTCGAGAGCCCGTGGGTCGGATTGGAGCATTTCGAGACGCTGTTCAACAACTCGCAGTTTCTTCGGGCGGTCAAGAACACGGTCATCATCAGCGCGCTCAGCCTCATCTTCGGCTTCCCGGTTCCGATCTTCCTGGCGTTGATGTTCAACGAGATCCTGCATGCGCTCTACCGGCGCACCTGCCAGACAATCGTCTACCTGCCGCATTTCATCTCGACCGTGATCATCGCCGGTATCGTCATCACGGCGTTTTCGCCGAGCGCCGGGATCGTCAACACGATCATTGGCTGGATCGGGATCGAACCGGTCTACTTCCTGATCAAGCCGGAATGGTTCCGACCGATCTTCATCGGCTCGGGAATCTGGCAGGAGGCCGGCTTCAGCTCGATCATATTTCTCGCGGCAATCGCCGGCGTGAACCCCTCGCTCTACGAAAGCGCGGTCGTCGACGGGGCAAGCCGCTGGCAGATGATGTGGAAGATCACCATCCCCTCGATCATGCCGACGATCATCATCATGCTGATCATTCGGATCGGCAACCTGATGGAAGTGGGCTTCGAGCTGATCATCCTGCTCTACCAGCCCGCGACCTACCAGACGGCGGACGTGATCAACACGTTCATCTACCGCCAAGGCCTGCAAAGCGGCCAATACGACCTGGCCGCCGCCGCCGGTCTCTTCAACGCCGTCGTCGCCTTCGTCCTCGTGATGGCCGCAAATTCCGTTTCCAAGCGCGTGTCGCGCACGTCGCTCTGGTGAGGGAGGAGGCGGCATGCAGAACATGAACCTCTACTCGCGCGGCGACCGGCTCTTTGTCCGGGTAAACATGGTCCTGATCGGACTGTTCACGCTCTCGACGCTCTACCCGTTCATCTACATTGCCGCCGTCTCGTTCAGTTCGGGCTTTGCGGCGCGGGCCGGACTCGTGGTGCTGAGCCCCGTCGAAGTGACTCTGGCGGCCTACGGTCGCGTCTTGTCGGAGCCGCAGTTCTGGAACTCCTATGGCAACACCTTCATCTACACGATCGGAGGCACGCTCACGAGCCTCGTCATCATCATTCCGGGAGCCTACGCCCTGTCGCGCCCGCAGCTGCTCGGACGGCGGTTCTGGAACCTGATGGTCGCCTTCACCATGTGGTTCCATGCCGGAATGATCCCGTTCTGGCTGAACATCCGGGACCTCGGGCTGCTCGACAGCTACTTCGGCATCATCATCGCATTCGCCTGCAACGCCTTCAACATCATCCTGCTGCGTAACTTTTTCGAAAGCATCCCGAGCTCGTTCGAGGAGGCGGCGCGAATGGACGGCGCCAACGAGTTCCAGGTGCTCTGGAAGGTCTTCGTCCCGCTGTCCAAGCCCGCCATCGCAACGATCACCCTGTTCTGTGTCGTTTCGCGCTGGAACGGGTTCTTCTGGGCGATGGTACTTTTGAACGACGAGGGCAAGATCCCGCTGCAGGTCTACCTGCGCCAGACCATCGCGACGCTTTCGGACGACGAGGAATTTTCCTCGACCCTGATCGACGCACCCTACAGCGTCGAGACCGTCACGGCCGCGATCATCGTCTGCTCGATCATCCCGGTGCTCTGCTTCTATCCGTTCGCGCAGAAATACTTCAACAAGGGCATCCTACTCGGGGGTGTCAAGGAATGACCGCAGACACCCTTCCCTGGGCGTCAAGAATTGACCAGTAGTTCGCAATCAAGGAGAAACTCATGCGACATTTGACTTTGGCATCGGCCTTGCTGACCTCGATGGCGGTAACCACGCCCGCCATCGCGGATAGCCACCTAATGATCGTGGACGATCCGTTGGAGCTGACCGTCCACATGCACCACAAGCGCTATCCGGCCTATGACGAGGACTGGCCGGTGGAGCAGGAGGCGCGTCGGCTGACCAACATCCACCTCAAGAACGCGACCGTCGGCTCGAACACCGACAACAGCGGGGAAGCGATCAACCTGCTTCTCGCGTCGGGCAAGCTTCCCGACATCATCGGCACCTCGCGTATCAAGGATGTCGTGAACCAGTACGGCCCGCAAGGCGCATTCATGCCGCTCAACGACCTGATCGAAGAGCACGCGCCGCACCTGAAGGCATTCTTCGAGAAGCGCCCCGACATCAAGGCCGCGATCTCCGCCGCCGACGGGAACATGTACTACATCCCGTACCTGCCGGACGGAAAATACGGTCGGGCCTACTTCATCCGCTACGACTGGCTCGACCAGCTGGGCCTCGATCTTCCGCAGAACGTCGACGAGGTGAAGGCGGTGCTCGAAGCGTTCCGCGACGGAGACCCAAACGGCAACGGCCTGAAGGACGAAGTTCCCTACTTCGCCCGGCAGTGGGAAGAACTGATCCGTCTCGTGACGCTTTGGGACGGCCGCTCGTCCGGATCCGACACCTATCATGACTTCTATGTCGACAGTGGTCAGATCAAGCATCCGTATGCAGGCGAGGGTTATCGCGAAGGCGTCAAGAATCTTGCCGAGTGGTACGCCGAAGGCCTGATCGACCCCGAGGTCTTCACGCGCGGCTCTTCGGCCCGAGAATACCTGCTCTCGGAGAACCTGGGCGGAATGACCCACGACTGGTTCGCTTCAACCTCGGGCTACAATCGCCTGTCGAGCGAAATCGACAGCTTCGTCTTCAAGGCGTTCGCGCCTCCAGCCTCGATTTCCGGCAAGCGCATCGAGGAGCATCGCCGCATCCCGATCAAGCCGGACGGCTGGGCCATCGGCGGGACCAACAAGCACCCGGTCGAGACCATCAAGTATTTCGACTTCTGGTTCTCGCCCGAAGGCCGGAACATCGTGAACTTCGGTGTCGAGGGCGTCCACTGGACCATGGAGGACGGTAAGGCGATCTTCACGGACGCGATCCTCGGGACCGGACGGCCGGTCAACTCCCAGCTTTACGAACTGGGCGCGCAGCTTCACGCGCGCGGCTACTTCCAGGACTACGGATATGAAATCCAGTGGTCGAACGAGTTCGCGCTGGAAGGCATTGCCCTCTACGACGAGGGCGAATACCTGATCGACCAGTTCCTGGGCGTGGCCTTCAACGAGGACGAACAGGCGGTCTACGACAAGTACTGGCCGTCGATCCGCACCTACATGCTGGAGCGCCAGCAGGCCTGGATCCTGGGCACCGGCGATGTCGAGGCCGATTGGGACGCCTACATGGGCGATCTCGACAAGATGGGCCTGAACGACGTGCTGGCCGAGATGCAATCCGCCTACGACCGTCAATACGGCAGCTGAGGCATTGACACGGCGGGGGGGGGGGGGGCGGCGCGCGCGCCCGCGCCGAACTAATCAATGAAAAGAAAGATATCATAATGGCCGCAACAGTGCCGAATCCTGCGCGAATCCTGCCTCTGGACGAGCCGCCCGCCGGACAGTTGACGATCCGGTACTCGCCGGAGCCCGACACGGAAATCGTCGAGAACCCGCCCAGGTTCACGTGGATTCCCGCCATCGAGGACGAGGCGTCCTATGCCGTGACGATCACGTGCGAGGACGGGTCGGAGCGTGTGTTCCCGGATATTCCGGTCAATTTCCTGACCCCGCCGGAGACGCTTCCGGCCGGCAGCCATGCCTGGCGGTATTGTGTTTGGGCCGACGGAATGCCTGCGAGCGAATGGAGCCGGGCACGGAAGTTCGCCGTTGCAGAGGACTTGCCGAACACCCCGCTTGCGCCGCGCTCGACGCGGTTCGACGCCGTTTCCAAGACGCATCCGCGTCTTTGGCTCGACACCGAAATGCTCAAGGAGTTTCAGGCGGCGCTGGCGCAGAATCCGGATCATTGCGGCTGGAGCAAGTTCCACGAGCGCTCGGTCATGCCATGGGCCGAACGGCAGCCGATGTCCGAGCCTGCGCCTTACCCGGACAACAAGCGTGTCGCCTCGATCTGGCGGCAGACCTACATCGACTGTCAGGAACTCATCTATGCCATTCGCCACCAGTCGATCGCCGGCAAGATCCTGGACGATCCGGTTCTGACGGCGAATGCCAAGGCCTGGCTGATGGAAGCCGCAAGCTGGGATCCGGACGGCACCACGTCGCGCGCCTACACGGACGAATGGGCGTTCCGGGTCGCCCTGGCCCTCGCCTGGGGCTATGACTGGCTTCACGACGACCTGGACGAAGGCGAGCGCGATGCGGTTCGTGCCGCCCTCCTTGCCCGAACCAGGCAAGTCGCCGACCACGTCATCCGAAACGCGCAGATTCACCTCTTTCCCTTCGACAGCCACGCCGTGCGTTCGGTGTCCGCCGTCCTGGTTCCCGCCTGTCTTGCCATGCTGGGCGAAGAGCGAGAGGCCGAGGACTGGCTGCATTATTCGGTCGAGTTCCTTTCCACGCTCTATTCGCCCTGGGCCGACACGGACGGAGGCTGGGCCGAAGGGCCGCATTACTGGATGACGGGCATCGCCTATCTCATCGACGCGGCCAACCTGCTGCGCAGCGTCTCGGACATCGATCTGTACCAAAGGCCGTTCTTCCGCAGGACGGGCGACTTCCCGCTTTACACCAAGGCTCCCGACACCCGCCGCGCGACCTTCGGGGACGACAGCACGATGGGCAACCTGCCTTGCCTGAAGCTGGGCTACAACGCGCGCCAGTTCGCGGGCATCACGGGCAACCCGGCCTACCAGTGGTATTACGAGGAGATCCGCCGCAACGATCCCGGCACGGAAAAGGAGTTCTACAACTGGGGCTGGTGGGACCTCAACTTCGACGATCTCGTCTTCGCCCATGACTACGGATCCGTGGAACCGGAGCCTCCCTCCGCGGACGACCAGCTGCGCTGGTTCCGGGGCACGGGCTGGGTCGCCATCCAGTCGCACATGGGCGACCCGGACCGGCACATCCAGTTCGTCATGAAATCCAGCCCTTGGGGCTCGATCAGCCACAGCCACGGCGACCAGAACGCGTTCTGCATTTCCGCTTTCGGCGAGGATCTCGCGATCCAGTCCGGCCACTATGTCGGCTTCAATTCATCGATGCACCAGGACTGGCGGCGACAGACCAGGTCCAAGAACGCGATTCTCCTGAACGGCAAGGGCCAGTACGCAGGACGCGACAAGGCCGAGGCGATCAAGGCGGCGGGACGGATCATCGATGCCCGGGACGCCGGCGATCACGTGTTCATTCGCGGGGATGCCACGGCGGCCTACCAAAGCCTCGTGCCCGAAGTTACCCAGGTCCTTCGCGAAGTATATTTCGTGCGGGAAAGTTATTTCGTGCTCGTCGACCTTGTCGACGCGACCGAGCCGGTGACGCTCGACTGGCTCTTCCACGCCAATTCGGCAATGGAACTCGGGGCGGAAACTTTTCGATATCGCGGCGAGCGATCGAGCATCTACGGCAAGTTCCTCTGGTCAGAGGCCGGGCAGCCGCAGGTCGGGCAGACAACCGGGTTTCCCGGCGTCGAGCCGGACGAGATCAAGGGCCTTGCCGAGAGCACGCATGTCCGCGCGGCGTTTCCTGCGGCGCGTTGCCATCGAGTTGCAACGCTTCTTGTGCCGCACCTGTCAAGCGCGCCGAACCGGATCTTCCACTTTCTCGACGACCAGGGATACGACTGCGAGTTGTACTTCACTGGCGCGGACAATCATTCCTTCAAGGTCGTCATCCCGAAATCCTTCAAAGCCAAATAGGAAAACACATGTTGCAAACCCAGATCAGCGCCTCCGACGCGCAACCAGACCTCAAGGGAAAGACGGCCATCGTCACCGGCGGCGGGCGAGATATCGGTCTTGCATGCGCGCTTCGGCTCGCCGCTTCAGGCGCCGCGGTCGCCATCAACTACCACAACTCGGCCGCTGGCGCCGAAGGCGCGGCGACAGAGATCACGGCGGCGGGAGGAAAGTCGTTCGCCCAGAAGGGCGACATGACATCGAACGATTCCGTTGCCGACCTCGTCGCAAGGACCGTCTCCGAACTCGGGGACCGGATCGACATCGTCGTGCATGTCACTGGCGGGCTGGTCGCCCGCAAGAAGGTTCCGGAAATGGATATCGACCACTGGAATCAAGTGATGGACTTGAATGCCACTTCCTTCCTTCGCATCGTGAAGGCAGCGTTGCCCCACATGACGGAAGGCGGCGCCATCGTCGGCTTGGCAAGCCAGGCCGGCCGCGACGGAGGCGGCCCCGGCGCCATAGCATATGGCGCGGCAAAGGGCGCGATGATGACAATGACGCGCGGCATGGCCAAGGAGCTCGGACCAGAAATTCGGGTCAATTCCGTCTGCCCCGGCATGATCGACACCGACTTCCACAACACCTTCACCACGCCGGAGGTACGGGCGCACGTGGCAAGCATCACGCCGCTTAAGCGTGAGGGCGCGCCGGAAGACGTAGCAAACCTGGTCACCTATCTCGCCTCGGACCAGGCCGCGTTCATCACGGGCGCGAACGTCGATATAAACGGCGGTACACTGTTCTCATAGCGGCGCATGACAATGGACGATCCCGCGGATACCGGCGAATCCTACGCCACTCTGACGCTGTTCCAGCCACCAACGGCACACAAGGAACTGTTTGCCGACGCCTTGGCGAAGGCCCTCGCCAAGGTGGAATCCCTCGTGCCGAAATTCGGCCTGCGCAATCCCCGGATGGGCATCCAGGGCACCCTCAAATACGAATTCTGCACAGATGACGAATGGGTCGCGAGCTTCTGGACCGGCCAGCTTTGGCTTGCATATGCGCTGACCGGAGACGAGCGCCTCAAGAACAGCGCTCGCGCCCGGCGCCCGTATTTCCGGCGCGTGCTGGAGAACCCGGCCTGGCACGACCACGATCTCGGCTTCCTGTTTCTCCTGTCCTGCGTTGCCGACTTCAAGCTGACCGGCGACAAGGAAGCGCGCACCATGTCATTGCGCGCGGCTGATTTTCTCGCTGCGCGCTGGCGTCAGCCAATGCCCTTCGTGATGTGCTGGAACCCGATGCTGCGCGACGAACCGGAGTTAAGGAAGCGAAAGACGCGCACGCTGAACATCGACAGCCTGCAGGGCATGTCACTGCTCTACTGGGCGCATCGCGAAACCGGGCAACCGTCGTTCCGCGAAATCGCGGACATGCACAATGAGACGGCAATCCGCCATCTGGTCCGTGACGACTTCAGCTCGTTCCATGCCTTCGAGTTCAACCCGGCCACCGGCGCGGCCATCGCGGGCTATACCCATCAAGGCCTGCATGATGCCAGCTGCTGGTCGCGCGGTCAGGCCTGGGCCATTCACGGGCTTGCACAGAGCTTCCTGAACACTGGCGTTGAAGCCTACCGGGACACGGCGGCCCGAATGGCTGATTTCGTTTCGGAGAGGCTGCCGGACGATGGCGTGCCGCAATGGGACTACGACTTGCCCGAGGACCAGGCCCCTTACCGCGACTCGTCGGCAGGTGCGATAACGGCTGCCGGCGTCTACGCGCTCGCCCGTGGATTCGGATCGGGCGCGGAAGTTGGAAAGTACACTGCACTTGCCGACCGGATCCTGATCGGGCTTGTCCGGCACTGCGACATTTCCGGAATCGAGGAAGCCGAAGGTCTGCTAAGGGAAGGCGCAGCATTCGTTGCACTTGGACGCGCCGACAACCTGCTGCCCTATGGCGACTACTACTATCTCGAGGCGCTGATGCGCGCGGTCGGGCACACCGAATTCTTCTGGTAGCCACTTCCCGGGCGCGGATTCGGCACTTCGGGCGGAAGCTCCATGCCAAGTCGGGACCGAAGGGCTGGACCGAATGCTTGCCATCGTCAAAGTCGAAGCCATGCGTTGCAGCCTGAAGTGACAAGCGATGCCCGGCGCCGCTCTCGCCCTTGGGATTGCTTGAGGCGCTGGTCGTTGCGGTCCGTTGAGGTCGGCATTCCCGCCAAGAGCAACGGCTTGACGGTCACAGCCTTGAAGCATCGGAGACATTTGTCCGAAAGTGCAAATCTCGGTGTAGTCATCGGTCAATGATGCTGGTCCTCCTTTGCCGGAAAGTGCGCGAATAGCCGGACACGACTGCAAATCCTTGAATCGTCGAGTCGAATCCGGGCTCCGGCTTCGGGACATGCCCACGTCACGCAACCCAGACCCACAAGCCTGTCGCGTGTCCGGACGTTCGGGGTCCCGGCCAGTTAAAAATGTTCTTGACAAACTGGTATACTAGTCTATCAGATAATGTGCGTGAAAGGCGATGTTGGCCTGCAGCTGAGTTGCGAGGCCGCCAATTTTTTGAAATGGAGAGCGGGTGTCGTCGTTGTGCTTGGAAGTATTGCCGTCGAATGAGGTTGAATTCCGACAGTCGCCACCGTCGCTCTGAAGACACTCAAAGGAGAATTTCATGTACGAGAAACTTATGATTGCATCGATTGCCACTGCGGCAACCATAGCCGCCGTCAGCATGGCAAGTTCCCAAGCAAATTTTCCAAATAAGCCCATCACAGTGATTGTGCCATACGGCGCAGGCGGAGGAACAGATACCACGGGGCGCTTCCTAGCGAAGGAGGCGGAAAAGCATCTTAGCCAGCCAATTGCAGTGATCAATCGATCGGGCGCATCCGGCACTGTTGGAACTGCCGAGGCTGCAGCTGCAGCCCCTGATGGATACACATTGTATTTTGGAGCTTCAGATGCCTTGATCACGACGCCGCATTCCTTAAAGGTCCCGTATTCGGTCGACGACTTCAGGGGGATTGTCGGAGTGAGTTATGCGCCTAGCAGCATTGCGGTACGAACAGATTCACCTTGGGAAACACTGGAAGATCTTCTCGCGGAAAAAGATACTGACACGGTAATTGATCGCGGACATTCCGGAGTGGGTGGCGTGCACCACACGCTTTTGAAGACCCTGTTCCTTGAGACGGGCATCAAATTCCGGGACATCCCGTTTCAGGGCGGTTCAAAGGCAATTGCAGCGTTGCGCGGTGGGCATGTCGATCTGATCGGCGGTACACCGGGTGCAATGCTCGCAAGCGTAGATGCGGGAGAAACCAGGATCTTGGCATTGTCGTCGCCAGAACCACTCGATGCGTTCCCGGGAGTTCCGACGTTCAAGGAAAAGGGACTCGATATCGTCGCAACGGTTGAATGGTATTTGCTGGCTCCAAATGACACGCCGGATGAGGTTGTCGCAATACTTGAAGAGGCGTTTCTCAAAGCTGCTAGCAGTGATGAATTCAAGGCATTCACTGTTACAAGAAAGCAGGAAAGCCTAGTCCGGAATGGCGAGGAAATCATGGCAAAGCTCAGGAGTGACTCTGAGTTCTTTGGCGAGATTATCAACAAGTAGAACACGGCAGCGCGCGCATCGAATGCGCGCGCTGTACATTTCCTAAGCGCAACCGAGCGCCCTGTCCGCTCGCCAACGGAGGCGTCGAATCGCCCGGAAGTCCCAGTTGCCACGGAGGCGACCAAATGCCTGGCCTTGGTCTCATACTTAGAGGAAGTACCTCGTCTATCGTGACCTTGCTGGTAGGATTGTTTGTATTCCTCAGCATCCGCGACCAAATTGTTGTCTTTTCCAACGATGGCTTGAGTGGTGTTAGCGCACGCACGCTGCCGTACTTGATCACGTCTGCAATCATCTTATTGAGTCTGCTCAAGATCGTTTCCAATGCTATCGGAAACCTGAAGGGTGAAACAGACTCCTTGGAAGACGGACCAAAGGAAGCAACAAGCTATCTCCGGGTCCTGCTAGCTTTCTCGGCGATCGCATTGTGGATCATAATATTGCCGTATCTCGGGTATGAAATCTCGACAATGATGCTGGTTGCATCAGTCATGATTATCATCGGAAACTGCCGGTGGTGGCAGATCGTTACATTGTCGTTAATACTGAGCATTCCGGTAAAGCACCTGTTGGCAAATGTATTCCGGGTGTACCTGCCATCAGGCAGCGTTTTTGGGTAGGGTGACGCGGGATAATGCTTGAAAACATTCTCTATGCTATATCTGTCGTATTCTTATGGCAGAATATCGTACTGATTCTTTTGGGAACAGCAATCGGCATGGTCTTTGGGGCTTTGCCCGGATTGACCGTCACTCTTGCCGTCACATTGGTCCTCCCGTTCACGTTTGACCTTTCGCCCGAGTCCGGGATCGTCCTGTTGACTGGGGTTTACTGCGCGGGGACTTATGCAGGATCCATTTCGGCGATCTTGATCAATACTCCCGGCACTCCGTCATCGGTTGCAACGGCCTGGGACGGATTTCCTCTGACGCGAAAGGGTCGGTCCTTTGAGGCATTGAGCGTCGCACTGCACGCATCTGTCCTTGGGGGCCTCATCAGCGCCGTTGCTCTCATCTTCTTTGCACCAATGCTTGCGAAGGCTGCCTTGGCGTTCGGTCCGACCGAGCGGTTCGCCCTGACATTTTTCGGACTGACGATCATCTCCAGGGTCAGCGGCAACTCACTAACGAAAGGCCTAATCTCTGCATTGTTCGGATTGCTCATCGCAACCGTCGGCGTAGATCCGATCATGGGTGTGCCACGATTCTCATTCAACACGTTCTACCTGTATGGCGGCGTCGGCATGATTGAGGTGTTCATCGGGATTTTTGCCGTCGCCGAGATTTTCAACCAAATCGGGAAGCGCGCAGTGGCTGGCGTGCTGTCGAAGGACGATTCGCGAAGGAAGATCATTCGTTGGAATGCAATCGTTCCTCATTACTGGACGGTGATAAAGTCGAGCGTCATTGGCATTGTCATAGGCGTTATCCCCGGGACCGGCGGAAGCATCGCCTCCTTCATCGCATATGATGAGGCAAAGCGGTCGTCCAAGGAACCAGACAACTTCGGCAAGGGAAGCCTAGAGGGGATCGCGGCATCCGAAAGCGCGAACAACGGCGTAACCGCGGCAACGCTCATTCCGACTCTTACATTAGGGATACCCGGAAATACTGTTGCCGCAATTTTCCTTGGCGCACTCCTGATCCACGGCCTTACCCCCGGGCCACAGCTCTTCGAGAATCAGGGCGGCCTTATGTACACGATCATGATCAGCTTCATTTTGGCGAATGTCGCGATGTATATTCAGGGCCGATTTGCGCTCAAATCCTTTGACAAAATAATAAACATCCCACCGGGAATTCTGCTGCCAATTATCCTTACGATGTGTTTGATTGGCGCGTATACAATATCTAATTCTCTGAATTCAGTTATTGTCGCTTTGGTCTTTGGTTGTGTTGGTTATGCCATGATCAAATTTGAATACCCGACCGCCCCGATGGTGATTGCGATCATACTCGGCGGAATGGTTGAAGAATCGATGCGCCAATCTCTGATATTGTCTGATGGCAGCGCCATGATATTTCTCACTCGTCCAATTCCGCTAGTGTTTTTCATACTGACTGTTTTCGTGACATTTTTTCCCGTAGTAATTCAACAATGGCGTAAGTGGAGAAAGACCGCAGTTACGCGGAATCTGAAGTCCTTCCGCGAAAACTCAAAGGATTCCGAATGACAATTTCTAGGACGCAGGTCGGCTGGCATTTCGAAAGACTCATCGTGCCGGCCGCAGGCGGTGGAGCAATGGCATTGCCTTAGAGTATGAATCATAATACCACATATTATGAATTTATGTAAAAAGTTCTTAAATTGATCAATATATAGATAATTTGCCGACTTAAGGAACAAACTCTTAGTGAATCGACCGTTCGAATTTCAGTTTGGAATTCGCGCATTCGGTTGATTCGGGCTTTTTTTGTCGCCTTTTTTTGAAGTTTCAGTCGCGCCGGGCGCGATTTCCGTCGACGGGCGGCATCCGGTTGCAGGATTCCGCTTCGGCGGCCGGCGTCCGTGGCCTGCAAGGGGGAATTGTCGGAATCCGGCGCGTCGGCGCCGTGCTTCGGCACCGGGTTCGTCGATTCTCCGGCGGGCCGGTCGTCAGGCGGGCTGCGCCGCGCCGGCCTTTGGGACTTTGGGTTTTTTGCCGCGCCTCCGCGTCCATTTGCTCGCCGGTTTTTTCGATACGCGGGGGTACGAGCGGCCCGGGCGCAGCCGGTTTCGCGCCTTGAGAATCCACTCCGCCGCCCGCGCCGCGGCTTCCGCCGCGAACACGGCTCCGGCCAGCAGAAGCTCCTCCAGATTCGCCGCCATCAGGGCGAGCGCATTCTTGAAGTTCACGGTCTGGCGCGGCTTTCCCTTCTCGCGCATTTGCGCCAGCAGGTCGTCGCCCTCCTTCGCGAGCGAGCGCGTCGCCGCGATCAGGGCGAAGTGGGCGTAGGTCTCCTGCCGGACGCCGCGCTCGCTCCGGGCGTGGAATTCGTCCACCGCGATGAAGTTCTTCGAGATTTTATAGAGCTCCTCGATCGACCAGCGCCCGTGGTACAGGT
>MPMP01000191.1 GCA_002238565.1 Albidovulum sp. bin36 | reverse complement strand
TTGTTGACACATATCCTTGTTGCATCGTGTTTGGTTCTCGTTTGGCAGACAAAATAGCGACTTCAGGTCCATTTCATGGGCGCGAATCGATCGGATACGCCGATTTGCAATAATCTGGGCTACACCCCCAACAGACAACCGTAACGCTATACTTTAATCTGTGCCCAGATATCATGCACATCTTGCGGCTGCAGTGCCCATCTATACGCCGGATGAACCTCCCAATCGTAACCAAAATCTGTGAATTCGTTGGCAAGAAACCTGTTTTGGTCGAAATACTTTCTCTCGATTCTGTCATCAAGATCCTTTCGCGCAGTGATAAAGTCAATCTTGTGAAGAAACTGAATAAGCGACTTTGGTGACACTTGCTTTCTATTTGTGTAGAATAGATTGGAGTGTCCGATTACTTCTTTCATTTTCAAGATCAACTGATCCGTAGTGTACAAATAGTTTTCCGATGTCCGTCTTTGCCGCTTTGTCGGTCGCATGCCAATCAATAACTGTTCAATCTGCGGTAATTCACTACGAAATTCGTTTATTGTGTCTTGAAGTCTTTCCGACGAATATGGCTCAAATGCCGCTTCAAGATTTTGGGTCGATATTCGAGTATTGTCGTGGACAAATGCATTGCGTGCTGCACCATGCAGCAACTTGACCAGATCTCTTGGGCGTTTTCTTGTAAGTGACAGTAATACATTGTGGATGGGTCTTTTGCTCCAGTGACCTTGGCCTTCGAACGTTGGCGTAATTACTTTAGAGAGTATGTTTCTTGACATATCGGTTTGGTTTAGTTTGATTATTCCTTCCTGATCGATTGTCGAACCAAAGAAGGTTTCAATTCTCTTGGCGATAACCGCCAATATTTCATGATTTGTCCATGACAGCCAAACGACATTCCTTTCAATTTTGTCGGTAGATTCATCCGACGTACGGACAAGATAGTATACATCTGTCCTCAGCCCTATTCTGAACTTCAGATTTCTGTCTGCTCCGGAAAGGTCACGTAGAGCATTTAGCAAAGCTGAAATGTTCTTTATGCTACCCTCTGATGCGTTCCACCCTCTGTCGATATCGTCGATATAGATAAAAATCTTGCGAGTGTTTAGAAAATTCGTAACGATGTTCTTGGTAACAGCGTCACTGACCGATATTTTTTTATTTGCGTATTCGGCAATTATTTGAATTAGAGAACTAGCACCGGATCTTAGTTGCTTGAAGCGTACTTGTTGATTGCCATTTTGTCCTGTTGGTCCCAAACGATTAAACGCCTTGAGGGCTACAGCTGAAAGCAGCCCGTCTTTCCAATGTTCAATGAGTTGGTTGAATTCCAATTGTTCATTGCCGCTGATATGAGCCGTCAAATCGTTCGGCTTCACCCAAACAGCAAGTTCTGAATTCTCTTCATTTTCTAAATATGCCCGCCGTAACAAAGCACTTTTCCCTATGCCTTTATGACCGACCAATATTCTTATCGGCATATCAATGGAGATGTTTGAATAAGTGCGATTGAAGAAGAAGTACTCTTTGAATCTTTTATCCTCCTCATTCTCGGCGTCTTCAGCTCCGAAAATGCGTTCAATTGTTTGATCATCGAATTTTTCCAACAATTTATCCCCTCCTTCCTATCGTCAACCAGATTGACTATAAAATCGGGCACCGCGAAGTTCAAGATGTACTGGTAGACCGGGTGCGGGGCAGATTTGTTCCTCGGCCCGCTTTTTTCTCCTGCGCCCAATTTCCCCTCGATCACACCGTACCCGGTCGGGACCATCGCGGCATCCTCGGCGCGACAAAACTCGTCGCGGCGAATGGGAATTCCATAGAACATCAATTTCTGAGGCACGCAGCCAATAAGGGCCTTTTCATAATGTTGAGCACAACATTGCTGTTCGACCGAAGTCGGAGCGGAAGCCGTCGGAAACGTCCAGAGCCTGATCGCGACCTGCCGGCTGCAGGGCGTCATTCCGCGCGCTTACCTCCAGCCGTCCTTGAGTGCCGCTCCCGCCGGCTCGCGGATATCGCGGCAGCTCTTTCGAATGCCGGCCGCCGCCTGCATCCCGAAGCCCGACGACGCGGATGCGCCGCCGCTGCAGGCCAGCTTCCGCAACGCCCACCTGGGAGGTCGGCCGGCAGGTCGAGACCATGTTCCTGATGCAGCGGAACTTCGTGGTCGCGGGCCTGGCGCACTTCGTTAACGGAATATCCTGGAGCATGCGGCGCGAGCGGCCAGGCCGCTCGCGCCCGCGAAAATCCATGAAGCCGAGATCGAAATGGACGAATAGATCACGCGCCTGAACCGGCGCCCAAAAAACCAGCCCCTGGCTCCGGCCCTCAACCCGGAAAAGGGGCTTTTCTTATCCGAATAACTAGATTCCTTAACCGACGGCCATTGCCTGGCGGCTCGCACCTGTTGCGGCGGCGGATGCGCCATTGCGGGGAATAAATCGAAAATGGAACGCACGGGCGACCATGGCGTTGTCGCAAGCGACATTTTGCGCGTGCCGCCCGGGAGCCAATGGCATTGCCTGAATAGGAGCTTGGTTCAAACCGTGATCGTCTTTTTTCACCGATGGCGCAGCTATGCCGTGATCTCATTTAGGAAACCATGTTTGGTGCGCCGTGGAAAGGCGCTTTCTTCAAGCGGGTGCGAATCCCGCGCAGCAACTGTCGCTCCAGCTGGTAGCAGCCGAGCGGTTCATGGAGGTAACGACATGGGTTGAAGCACTCGGTGAAAAGGGCCGCCTAGGGCGGTTCAGCGAACATGCGGGCCGGAACGTGCAGTGAACGCTAAGCAGGCCTCGAAAAGTCCAATGCGGAAGCCGACCCTCCCAGAC
>MPMP01000190.1 GCA_002238565.1 Albidovulum sp. bin36 | reverse complement strand
GCGCCCGAGATTCGCGCTTGCGGCGCTGCGAGAGGATTCCCGGCAATGTCGCTACCGCGCGAGAGGCACGACGCGCTCTTCAGGCTTTTGATTTCGGATCCGCGGCACGCCGCCGATCTTCTGCAGGCCTACCTTCCGCCGGAGGTTGCGAGCAGGCTGGATCCCGCTCGACCGCCCGAGCTCGTCGAGGGCGCGTCCGTGGACGGCGACGGCGCGGCGACGCGAATGGACGCGCTTTTCCGCGTCTGGATCCGCGGCGGCGGCGCGGTCTACGTGCTGCTTGAGCACAAGTCCTACTTCGATCAGAAGACGCCGGTCCAGATCATGAACTACACGCTGACGCTCTATAAGGTGAGCAAGGGAAGGGACGAGGTTCCGCACGGCAAGCTTCCGCTCGTAATTCCGCTGGTCTTCTACCACGGGAGGGGGCCTTGGAACGTTCCGCTTTCGATCGAGGACATGATCCACGTCCCGCCGGCGCTAGAGGGCATCGACGTCAGCTTCGGCGACTACAAGATTGTCGACCTCGTGCGGATCGACCCACCGAATCATTTGCGTTCCGTGGTCGTGCGGGCCGTGTTGCTGGCGCTCGCCCGGTCTCGCGCCGATACGATCCCCGAGGACGAAGTCGAATTTTTGGTCGCCGGCATTGACGACACCGAGCTCGGACGCTACTTTTTGACCTATGTGATACGCCAGCTCGAATTGCCCCGGGAGCGGCTAATGGCGGCGCTCGAAAGGCTAGGGCCTGAAGCGAGGGACAAGAAAGCAATGGTAGGAACAATCGCGGAACAAATTCATGAAGAAGGCCGAATGGAGGGCCGAGTGGAAGGCCGAGTGGAGGGCCGAGTGGAAGGCCGAGTGGAAGGTCTTTTGGAGGGCGAGGCGAAGGGCAAGGCGGATTCCTTCCTGCGCCTTGCGCGGCTGAAGTTCGGCGAAATCCCTCCGGATCGTGTCGAGCAGGTTCGCGGCGCCGCGAGCGGAGAACTCGACGTCTGGCTTGACGCGCTGTTTTCCGCAGAGGACCTCGACGCTGTTTTCGCAGCCCGGAGCATTCACTGAAATTCGCGCGCCCGTCGGTATCGACCGGACGGGAGACTCCAACCGACGCGGCACTCGGAGAATGCGCGCGGACGCGTTCCGGAAATTGGAAACCTGCCGATTGATTCGCGGCCTATTTACTATTCCGGCGCGGCGAGGGACAGTTCGGCATTCCGCCGGTCTTATACTGCGAGTGATACTCTGGAAATTGCCGCGGACCGATCAAGGGCGTGGCCTAGTTCGGCGGTCCGCGAGGGACTTGCCGGTCGGTTTGGCCGATATGGGCTCGCGGATCTCGGTCGAATCGATTTCCGGATCAATAGCGGTCCGAGGCGGCGCTAGCCGCGCCACTGGCACTCGCCAACACTTGCCGACGAAATTAGGCAGCGGTTGGTCGCGGTTATCGAAAGGCTAGGACCTGAAGCGAGGGACAAGAAAGAAATGGTAGGAACAATCGCGGAGCAAATTCTTGAAGAAGGCTCTGAGCAACCACATTAAATGAAGCAATTGGCGGTTCCCCCGTTCACGGTTTTTAGGGAACCCCTGCATGATTGCGCAGTCCGCGCGGCGCCCGCTCCGATAACCGTTCTCGGCAGCGTCCAGGGCGTCGGCGGCAGTCGGACAACACGGACCGTCACCGCTCTACCGAACGCTTACGAGAATCATGTCGGCGGCGGCCATGATTTCCATAGCTAAAAGGTACTCCGGCTTCGTCGTCGGTGTGACCTCTGCGGAACGATCGCGAACAGGCATATCACTTCGCAGTTGTTCAGAGAGCCAGAAGCTTCGTTCCTTAGCGATGCTTCCCGAGCGCTTGGCATGCTTCAATGCCTTCAAGGCAGCGTCCTGGATCCGAGAACCGGTTCGCTTCTTGCCAAAACCGGCCGCAATGCGTCTGACCACCTCATCTGTGTGTATTGGCTCCTCGTCCTCAACAACCTTCGCCGCGTGCACACTGAGCTTTGCCACAGGAATCTCGTGGGGTTCGGACGCGTTTCCAACAGAGAGGCTCGCCTTCTGATATGCGGGAACCGTGAGTTCACGCACCACCAGCTCAGTGTCATCCTCAGGTGGACCATCGACATCCTCTGGGTCCGCCACAGGCCCCTCTGTTCCTGGACCATTGGCTCCCTTCAGGGAACCGGGATCTCCGGCGCTGCTGACTGCATCGTCAATGGCGGAACGCAGCCGGTCCAATTCGACACTGCGATTGTGAAACCTGTCTGCGCTCCAGATCCGATGGAATCTCAATCCGAAGCCTTCCAGGATTTCCTGCATCAGCCGATCTCTTTCCCTTGCCCATATCGCACTGTGATATGATGCTCTGTCACATTCGACTGCAAGGAGATACTCTCCTGCTCGTTCAGGATGACGAACCGTGATGTCGACCTTGAAGCCCGCGGACCTGACTTGCAGGTCTGCTTTGCACCCAATCGAGGCGATGGCTTGAGCCACTTCTTCCTCGAACGGGCGGATTACTTGAAGATGCGCCTCCGAATCACAACGGATGAATAATCAGCGATGTCGCCTACGACGACGCCTGCATCCTCGCGGTCCTGCTGCCGCCCTTCACTGCAACAAGTGATTCGCCTCGTGGCCGGTTGGCTTCCGGCGCGTCGCGCCTGCAGCCGGTCCTCCTCGGCGACGACCTTCACTTGCGACGCCGGTCGACGACGAGATTAGCGGTAATAGGGGCAACTTTCCGGGAATTGGATCTAGCCTGACACGGTATTCCGGGACGTTTGGTGGTTTTTCCCGATGAGGGGATTCCCTTTGGAATCGACTTGTGTTTCCAAGGGGCGTGGATGATTCGCAGACGGACATTCGGACGCAGGCGTTCGGTCGAGCGGTGGC
>MPMP01000041.1 GCA_002238565.1 Albidovulum sp. bin36 | reverse complement strand
AAATGCCGAAAGCTGAACAACCGTATCCCGGGCTTAATCCAGCAGCGAGAGGCGGCGAGGCGGCTTGACAACGAAATTTGATCTGCGCCTTCCGCCGCGCGGTCGTGAAGCGGCGGCCCCGGGCTTCCGAAACGGCGCGCATTCGCGCTCGACTTAGGAGCAGTGCCAGCTGAACAACTCTGCGTTATTCCGGGCCGGCATCCCGGTAGCCTTGAGAGCGAAAGTCTGGCAAATGCTCGTGCGGGGCCGATTGCAATTGCGCGAGGCAAGACGAACCTCCGGGTTGGCTGCGGAGAATGTCGTCGCTTCCTGCTCCGCTTGCAGCATCCTATGGACCGGGGACCCATGTTCCTACTGCGTCAAGACGGTGCAATCGTCGGAGTTCCGGATGCGTGCGCGCTGCGAAACGCGACTATCGGGATCGCCCGGCTTTCTTTCAATCGCCTCAGAAAATGGTGCTTGCTGCTGCGTGCCTGCGAAAGCGGGTCCTTGATCTTGAACTTGAAGCCGTCCCGATCCTCGCTAAGCCACTGGCCATCGGCCTCGCGGCAACTCACCCGCCCTCCTTTCACCTTGAGGAACAGCAGGCCATGCTCGGCATGTACGACGATGAAATCCGCTTTGCCATCAACTTCCACGCCACTGTCATCTGCCTCGTGCCATGAGCGTGGATAGTAACGGTTGTAGTCGCCCGGCAGCTTTTCGCGCATCCGATCGTACACGCGTGCTTCAGAAGAACGTTTCGGATCGTCAAGGATGTGTCCGGGCAGTTCCCTAGTGTGCAGGCCATGTTCAGCGCCTTCTATCGAGCAGTTTCCGAAAGAAGCCGATCCCGGGCAGTTCAGGTGTCCCGACAAGCATGCCGAGGTCAAGGTGCCGGTTGAAATGCTCGCAGGAGGCTTCTGGAAGAAAAGTACAGCTGTGGCAAGCGGCGGATCCTGAACCCTCTGAGAGCGAGAGATTGCCGCTGCAGCAAAGAGGATCCTGAAGAGCACCATTCCAGGTTACTCAATGCACCGAAAAGGATCTGGGCGAGCTGAAGAGCTTCGAGGGGCGGTACGGGTATGAAGTCGTGATGCACCGGGACAGCAGTGGCAACTATTCCATCTACTATAAACGCTTGAATGAGCAGCTCGTGTCATTGAATGACGAGGGGAAAAAGGCTATCCGGCTGGGTGCCGGGTGGAAAATGATCAGTATCTGAAAGGAAGAGCATGTCCGTAATGGAGAGCATCGAATCCATCCCAAACCCGGGGCGAACGATCGAAGGGCTGCGCGACACCGGCTACAACTTTGAAACGGCCGTTGCTGACTTAGTGGACAATTCGATTTCTGCAGGTGCGAAGAAGGTAAGTGTCCAAGTCGAACAGGATTTTCGGGGGAACGTGCAGCTATCCGTCGCCGACGACGGCTGCGGCATGGACAGGGACGGACTCGTTCACGCAATGCAGTACGGGCCTCCCAAACGGCCGGACCCTGCAAGCCTCGGGAAGTTCGGGCTGGGCTTGAAGACCGCCTCGACCGCCTTCTGCCGCCGCTTGTCGCTGATATCGCGGCCGTCAGGCCATGCCCCTGCCGTGATGGCGACGTGGGATCTGGACCACGTCGTAAATAGTGAGCAGTGGCTGTTGCAACTTTCGGATGATCCGGACGAGGAGGCATTGAAGCATCTCGACGAGCTGGCACAAGGATCCTCGGGCACGGTGGTTCTCTGGAACAAGGTGGACCGTTTGCTCAGGGATTATCAGGAGCCGGCGGGCAGCCATGCGCGCAATGCGTTGGCGAAGCGTTGCCGAGAACTGCGCAAGCACATCGCGAAGACCTATCAGCGATTTCTGGACAAGTCGGACGACCGTGCCCGACACGTGGAAGTCAGGGTGAATGGGGACCCGGTAGACCCTTGGGACCCGTTTCAGAAGGGCTTGTCAGAACTGGTTGCCCAAGAGTCGGTCGAGGTAGAAGGCACCGGAGCCAGGTTTTGTGTCAGGGCATACATCCTGCCACGCCGCGAAGAGTTTCCGGATGACAAGCTGGCGAAAGAGGCACAGCTCTCGTCGGATATGCAAGGTCTATACATTTATCGGGAAGAAAGGCTGATTCATGCAGCGGACTGGCTGCGCATGTTCCAGAAAGAGCCGCACAGCACCTTGTTGAGGATCGAATTCTCTTTCGACCACAAACTGGACGATGCATTTCACCTCGATATCAAGAAGTCTCAAATCATCCTTAGCGACGATCTCTGGAATTGGCTGAAGGACCGGTTTCTGACGGCGCCGCGCCGTGAGGCGATTCGGCGGTACCGTCAGGGACGCAGGAAAGACATCACCGACAAGGCAAAGAACGCTCACGAGGCATCGAATAATTCCATTCGCAACAAGGAAGCGGAAGTTGGAGGGGCTGAAGTCAATATAAGCAACCCCAATGCCGGCGAGGTGACGGTCAAGAACCAGCACGGCCTGTTCAAGATGAAGTTGAAGATCAGTTCGGCGGCGAGACCGGGCGAGGCGTTCGTCCAGCCGGCCGAGGACGTCGAGGACGGGCTTCTGTTCGAGCCGGCGATTATCGAACAGCACAAGGCTGTGCGGATCAACACGCAGCATCCGTACTACCATAAGGTCTATGTGCCCAATCACAGCAGCAGCGTGACTGTGCAGGGCATGGACTCCTTGCTTTGGGCGCTTTGCGTGGCAGAACTCAGCGCGACCACCGACGGGACGGAGGAGGCGTTCAAGGATTTGCGGTATGAAGTGACGCGCATTCTTCGAAAGCTGGTCGAGAGCCTGCCAGAACCGGAGAGCGTCGAAGATGCGGATGTCGCTTGAGCCCGAGCATCTGGAAAAGTTGATCACCGAACAAACCGGACTGGGATTCGAAGCGGAATCCGGTGTTGATGGGGATGGTCAGCACTGGTACCTGCTTCGGCCGTGCGGGTTGCCGACCGATCAAACGTTTGTTGTGCGGACCACACTGGGGTGGCGACGACTTAAAATCGAATTCGAGCCAGGGAAATTCGCAGCGCCACTTTTGGCTACCATGGCCAAGCACAATTTAGGCCGGAGTCCGCCAATAGGAAGTTTCGTGCCTTTCCCGGTGAATTGAAAGGGAATCCGTTCAATGCTTCACGTGAAACATCCGAAGAACATTGTTTATGCTAATTGCCCGGAAAATTGAAAAATACGCATTGATCGGAAAGTGACGCGCCCATGTCGCGCTGCGGCTTCATTATCTCGATTGGTCCGACTGCAGTCTTCTTTCCAGCCATCGCACTCCTGCTGAAACCAGGAGAATCAATACGAGGTATTCAAGCACGAGGATGGTATAGATTTCGAGAGGCCGATATTCAGTGACAACTAGTTCGTTGGCTTTTCGCGTCAGCTCCTGCATTCCGATTACCGACACGAGCGACGACATCTTGAGCATATAGGCGAGCTGGTTGCCAAGCGCGGGAAGTATCCGGCGAATGGCCTGAGGAAGAATTACAAATCTCATCGTATCGAGGTACCCGAGCGAAACCGAATGCGCGGCTTCGTACTGGCCCTTGTCGATTGACTGGATGCCGGCTCTGAATATCTCCGCTTCGAAGGCGCTGTCGGACAGGGCCAGCGCAATGACTCCGGCCCAGAAGACGCTTATTGACAGGCCGGTCATCTGAGGCATTCCGTAGTAGACCCACAGAATCAAGACGAGAATCGGCACGGCGCGAACGAGTTCGACGTAGAGTCTGTTTACGTTTCGCAGCGCGCGGTTCGCAGCCAAGCCGGGCAGGGCGATCAACAGGCCAACGGTAATCGAAATCGCTATCGCGGTTACCGATAGCGCGATCGTGTAGTAAAGGCCGCCCAAGAGAAACTTCAGATTGCTCAGGCCGGAGGCCGTCGAGGGATTGACGACATACCAGCCCCAATTCGACGAACAGCCCCCCAGCGCCGATGCTACCGCCGCAATTCCGAGAATTCTTAGTATCGACATGGTCTAGACTTTCAATGATGCAGAATTTTCTGCAGAAAATCCTGGCAGCGCTCGCTGTTGGGATTTTCAAAAAACTTTTTCGGCGGCGACATCTCGACGATTTCTCCGAAATCCATGAACACCATCTTGTCGGCGACTTTTCGAGCAAATCCCATTTCATGGGTAACGCAAATCATCGTCATTCCAGAGTTGGCCAATTCTACGATGACATCCAGAACCTCGCTGATCATTTCCGGGTCGAGAGCCGAAGTCGGTTCGTCGAAAAGCATGATCTTCGGCTCCATGCAAAGCGACCTGGCAATCGCGACCCTCTGCTGCTGCCCGCCGGAAAGCTGACGCGGATACTTGCTCGATTGCTCCGGTATTCGAACGCGCTCCAGATAATGCATCGCGATATCCCGGGCCTCTTTCTGCGACAGGCCACGGGAGCGGATCGGTCCCAGCGTCAGGTTGTCGAGAACCGTCAGATGCGGAAACAGATTGAATTGCTGGAAAACCATTCCGGCTTTGGAACGCACGGAACGCAAACTCGATCTACTACTCGTAAGCAGCTCTCCATCCACTTTGATCGATCCCGAATCATGCATCTCCAAGCCGTTGATGCAGCGGATCAGGGTTGATTTGCCTGAACCGGAAGGTCCGCAAATCACGGTGCGTTCGCCAAGATTGATGTCGAGCGATACGTCCTTCAATGCCTGAAATTCCCCGAAGAATATGCAAACGTCGGATATTTCGATAATCGGAGTCGCTGATTGTGGATTCATAGTTCTGTCCCGAGACGCGGCATGTCGCTTTCAGCTATCACTCGTTCAAATCGTTTCATAGCTTTGTTGCAGTTGCAATTGCCAAAAAAATATCGGATGCAGGTATCATGAGCTTTTTTGGAGAAACAAGCAATGAAATTCATTAAGATTATCGCGGCATCGCTGCTCGTGGCGCTCGGAGCGGTCCAGGCGAGCGCGCAGGCCGCCCTTCAGGAAATCCTAAACGACGGCCTTCTAAAGGTCGGAACGACGGGCGACTGGAATCCGATGACCATGCGCGACCCGGCGACCAACTCCTACAAGGGCTACGACATAGACGTCATGACGGAACTTGCAAATGATTTGGGAGTAGAGGTTGAATTCGTTCCCACGGACTGGAAAACTCTCGTCAACGGCGTAACGTCAGGAAAGTACCACATGACGGGTTCGGCTTCGATTTCCCCGGCGCGCGCGAAAGTGGCGGGATATTCCACGAGTTATTTTTCGCTGGCGACCGTTCCGCTTATCCGCGTCGAGGATGCGGATAAATTCAAGGACTGGGGCGATCTAGACAATAGCGACGTGACAGTTGCGGCGACGCTCGGCACCGTACAGGAAAAAATGGTCAAGGAATTTTTCCCGAACGCCAGCCACCAAATCGTCGAGGCTCCGGCTCGGGACTTCCAGGAAGTTCTGTCGGGACGCGCCGATGCGCACATTACGTCGAACGTCGAAGCCTACAAGCTTGTGGAAAAATATCCGCAAATGGCGATCGTTACGGTGTCCAAGCCCAAGAATCCAACGCCTATCGCCATGCTGCTTCCGCAAGCCGATCAAGTATGGATCAACTATGTAAATACATGGATCGCACTGAAAGCCGAGCGAGGGTTCTTCGAGGAACTCGGCAGAAAGTGGAAGCTCAACAATTAAAGGATTAGCCGAAACGAAGATTTAAACGGCGCCTAAACCAATTTGCGAATGGTTTTTGGCATCGGCCGCTTCCGCGCCCGCAACTCGTTCGGTCGCGTGTTTCGGTTCGGACTCGCCCCGGCGCGGCGGCGGCTAATCAAGGCTATCCGAGCGGGGGCGAGCGAGTACGGACAGGCGTTGAAAAACTTTCCATGACCGCGTCGGCGGTGGCGGATGCCCTAGTGGAGACGTGGACCGATGTCGGTTAGCCGAAGACGTTGTCCATCGAATTCAGCGCCGTGCTGAAGGAGGGAGGACGCGGAAGCGACATGGTTTTCGGAATTTCGAGGTCCTTGGAGCGGCGCCATCCGGCACCGCCGCGCGTCCGACTTCGAGGCCCCGCCCTGCTCCTGCCTCGTCCCGAAATCATGCCTCCGCCCTTCCGCGCTCGACTCCCTCCGGCGCGGACGCCGTGGCCGGCTCCTTTGACTTCCTGCGGAATTCCCCCTTGGCGGGACAGCGCGTGCCGGAAGCCGAGAGCTGGGCGGGAGGCCGCATGTAAGTACTGCTGGGTCAAATGGAACGGCGTTTCGAGGGCCTCCCTCGGGAGTCCGCCGCAGAATTCGGCATGCGAAGAGTTCGGAAATCCGGTCCCGGCAGGAGCGAGTCCGGAGGCGGCGACGCCGTTCGCAATGCTTAAGCCGAGCCTGAATTGGCATCGGTTCCCGAACGCGCGAAGTTCGCGCCGCAAGGAATAATTCAAAAACCTTCGCGATCCGGCGCCGAACGGGTTGCCACAACGATAGCTCGGATATCCTTGAACCCTCCAGGCAATCTTGCGAAAAATGCCGGGAAGTAAAAATCATCAAGTCGCCAACCAACGGGCGAATAGCCGGAAGCATTGGCGCGATCGCCGAGCCTTGCGAAACTCCCGGCTGCGCGCGAGGTGCGAATTCGGTTGCTAAAAGCACCTAGTGCTTGATATCGTGAAGCGAATGGCTGGAGGTCGACTTAATGCTACTCTCGCGCTGCACCTGGTACGAAGTCAAGGAATATCTGGAGCGATGCGACGGCGTGATCATCCCCGCTGGTTCTATCGAGCAGCACGGGCCGATCGGATTGATAGGCACCGACGCGATTTGCGCCGAATCAGTTTCCGAAGAGGCGGGAGAACTGGCGAATGCGCTGGTCGCGCCGAGCCTTGCCTACGCGCCTGCTCCGTTCAACGCATTGTTTCCGGGAACTATTTCGATTTCCGAGTCGCTGTTCGCGCGTCTTGCGGGGGAAGTCGTTTCCGCTCTCGGGGTTCAAGGCTTCCGAAAATTCTATTTCTTAAACGGCCACGGGGCAAATACAGAGCCTCTCGAGAGCCTGGCGACGCGAGTCGGCGGTCCGAGCATCGTGCGCGTGCGGAGCTGGTGGGGCTTTGAACGGGTTTCAGAGCTGCGCTCAAATTTCTTCGGCGAATGGGAAGGCATGCACGCAACGCCATCCGAAATCTCGATCACCCAGAATTTGTTTCGAGTCGTTTCGTCGCCGCTTGCAAGCGAGCCGCCTGAAAAATTGACTCCCGAGTTCATTAGGAACCATGCAGGGGATAAGCATGGACCGGCTCACGAGCACATGCGGCGGTTTCCCGACGGTCGCGTGGGGTCGCATTCCGCTTTGGCAAGCAAGGATTATGGCAAGGAATTGCTAAAGGCGGCCGCCGCGGCAGTCGCCGAAGACTTTATCGCATTTGTCGGCGAACGCCGGAATTCATAGCGCGGTCTGCGCAAGTTTCTGCTCTCCGCCAAATTCGCGGGAGAATGCCCAAGCGCCGAATGCAAGCGGCGAATCGTCAGTTCGCCATCGGCACGATCAAGACGAGCCCCCGATTTTCCGGCGCGTCTTTTACGGCAATTCGGAATCCACAAACGCGCTTTTTTGGCGATTTGCGACAGCAAGCTAGCATCCTCGATCGCCTTCATTTCCGTCTGCTGCGGGAATTTCGTCGCCTGCCTCCTCGTCTCTTGCGAATACCCTTTTCGCGGGCGGGAAGTTCCGCAAGTAGCTCGTGCCTCTTTTCCTCCGGGAATTTCGCCCAGCGCCTAATTTCAGCCGCCGTTCTGAAGCAGCCGAGGCACAAGCCGGATTCAGGATGAATAATGCAGATTTTCTTGCACGGGCTATCGGGCTCGTCTCGGGTCCAGCCTTCGTCTTTCATTGTCGGAGATCCGGTTGCCTGAGCCGGTCCAGCGCGCCCTGGAGAATCAGTGAGGCCGCCACGTGATTTATTACGCCCTTGCGTTTCTTTCTAGAAGCTCCCGCGTCGATTAGCGTCCGCTCGGCGGCGACCGACGACAGCCGCTCATCCCAAAACGCCGAAGGCAGATCGGTCAATTCGCTAAACTTCGCCGCGAATGCCCGAACCGACTGGCAGCGCGGTCCCTCCGTACCGTTCATATTCATAGGCAATCCAATCACGAATCCGCCCGCCGACCTGTTATCGGCGATTTCGAGTATGATTCGCGCATCGGCTTGGAATTTTTTTCTATTAACGGTTTGCAAGGGCGTCGCCGCGAGCCTGAGACCGTCCGAAATCGCGATTCCTATCGTCTTGGTTCCTACATCGAGTCCTACCAGCGGGCAGCCGGATTTCAAAACGGAAGCGTAGTCGCCAATGCTGTCGTAGACCCTGTTCACGGGCGCAGACCGGATTCGCGGGCAGTACGGGCTATTCGGGCGAGAGCTTCGCTGTCGCCGGAAAAAGCTTCTATCGCGGACATGCGCGCAGCCTCCGCCCTTTCCATCTCGCCAAGGACGCCAAGCGAACGAATAAGGCGCATCCATTCCTCGATCGAGCCGCCATTTTCAGCAAGCCGGGATTCAAGGCCGCTAACCATGCCTTCTATCATCGCGGCGCGGTCCGCAGCGTCCAACTCGGATGCAGCCGCCATTTCGGCGGCGCTCGGACCCGGAATAGGCTGCCGCGGGGCCTCGAATCGAACTCCCGCCAATTCCGCCACCTGGACGATTTGAATGTCGAGCGCTTGCCTCCAGCGGGCGTCGCCGGAGCCTTGCTCGAGCAGTTCGCTCCAAATTTCGAACGCTATGTCGGGGCGACCCGTCTGCGCGCGCATCAATCCCATGAAATACCGCGCCCTCGAATTGCTCGAATCGGTTGACAGGCAATCTTCCAGCGCCGCTTCCGCCTCGGGCGAGACATAGCCATCGGCGGCTAGAATCATGTATTCGGCCAGATCGACATACTCGTCGCAATCGGCAAGTTCGCCAATCAAAGCAATGATTCTTTCCATCGCGGCGGCCGCCGCGGAAAAATTCCCTAGGGTGCTCTCGTGCCTGGCAAGCAGCCGATGGCCCTGAACATCGCCGGGACGCGACGCGACGGTATTGCGAAGCCGCTCCAACAGTTCCGCGTATTCCGGATCTAGGCCGGCTTCGCTATTTCGGCGAGGCGCTGAATTTTCCAGGAAACGAGTCTGGGACGGGCGATTCAAGCGATAATTTTCCGCATCCTCAATGCGTTTCGCTTGCGGTAGATCCGGCAGTCCCGGACTGCCGAGCAATCCGTAGAGCAGCGCGCTGCCCGGGACGAGCAGCGCGAATACGGCGGCAAGGCACGCGATGCTAGCGGCCGCGGGCGCCTTCCCGGGAGGCATCTCTCCGCGCGCAACCTTGTCGGCATGGAGAATTCTTCTGGATATCTCCAGCCTGGAGGCCTCCGCTTCGCCGGGCGAAACGATTCCGCGCCTGATTTCGCGATCTAGTTCCTTCAGCTGCTGCTTGTAGACCGCAACATCCAGCTCGGCGGACTTGAAAGAGCCTCTGCCGCCCGTCAGCAAAAAATAGGCGATTGCCGCGACGGAGGCCGCCGAAAGACATATCGCTAACAGCCAAAAAATCATTCCCGGCCTCGTATCCGGCTTGCTTTTCCAGGAAGCGCGGCCGGGCCGCGGGCTCGCGAACCCGCCGCCGCGACCGTTTCCACCCGATCGAAGCCGACCTCGAGCGAAAGCCGATGTCGCAATTTATTCTCTATTGGCCGCATAGCTGACCGTTTGGTATCCGGATTCGCATTGAATAATGAATTTCTGAATTCTATGTACACTGAACGAGAAACCCGCGCATCAAGTTATGAGCCGATATTCCGCATTTGCAATCGCCGCGAAGGCATTGAACCGCCACACGGGGTGGGACAGGGCCTGGGCCTCGCCGGAACCTAGGCGAAGATACGACGTTGTCATTGTCGGAGCGGGAGGCCATGGCTTGGCCACCGCATACTATTTGGGGAAGAATCACAATATTCGGGATGTCGCAATCCTGGAGAAGGGATGGCTTGGCGGCGGCAATACCGGGCGGAACACGACGATTGTCCGGTCAGGCTATCTTCAGGACGATTCCGTCGCGATCTACGAGCTGTCTCGTCGCCTGTACGAGACGATGAGCCAGGACCTGAATTTCAACGTGATGTTCAGCCCCCGGGGTCTGATGATGCTAGCCCAGACCCATCACGAAGCGCGCGGCTATAAGAGGACGGTCAACGCAAACAGCCTTCAAGGCCTGGCCACCGAATTTATCGGCCCGCGGCGCGTCAAGGAACTTTGCCCTATCATTGAAATTAGCGGACCCAGATTTCCGGTTCTCGGCGCTTTCTGGCAGGCGCGAGGCGGAACGGCGCGGCACGACGCGGTCGCCTGGGCCTACGCGCGCGCGTGTTCGGACATGGGCATGCATATCATTCAGCGGTGCGCCGTTACCGGTATTCGAAGAGGCGCCGACGGCGTGCGGGGCGTTGAAACCGAAAAAGGTCCGATCGACTGCGAAAAGCTCGGAGTCGTCGTGGCGGGGCACTCCGGCATCGTGGCGGAAATGGCGGGCCTTCGTCTTCCGATCGAGTCCGTCGCTCTGCAGGCGCTCGTGTCCGAACCCGTAAAGCCCTGCCTCGACGTGGTCGTCATGGCAAACACGGTTCACGGCTATATTAGCCAGTCGGACAAGGGCGAACTGGTAATCGGCGGCGGCACGGACGGGTTCAACAACTATTCGCAGCGCGGGTCTTTTCATCACGTCGAAGAAACAGTACGCGCGCTGGTCGAAACGTTTCCGATCATTTCGAGATTGAAGATGCTTCGCCAGTGGGGCGGAATCGTCGACATGACCGGCGACCGGTCGCCGATCATTTCCGGGACGCCGGTTCGAAATCTGTTTTTCAACTGCGGATGGGGAACGGGCGGATTCAAGGCGATACCCGGATCCGGCTGGGCGATGGCCGAGCTCATGGCCAAAGGCGAGCCCGGCTCGCTGGCGGCTCCGTTCGGCCTGGAGCGCTTCAGGGAGGGAAGGTTTATCGATGAAAGCGTGGCCGCTGGCGTGGCGCATTGAAGTCCGGGATCCCGGGGCTGGCCGCGCGGCATTCAATAGGCCGCCGGGGCGCGTGAGGACATGCTGAAACTGCGCTGTCCGAACTGCGGATTCGTGTCCGACGAAACCGAACTCGTCAACGGCGGCGAAGCTCACTTGAAGCGATTCGGCCCGGGTTCGGCCGACGAGGATTTCGAGGCGTATCTCTTCATGAGGAAAAACCCCATGGGCGTGCACTTTGAACGATGGCTGCATAGCTACGGCTGCGGAAAATGGTTTCACGCCGCGCGATGCACGATTACGCAGGAAGTTTTCGGAACCTATTCGGCTCAGGTTTCGCGGCCGCCGAGCGAGTTGATCGCGGAAATCTCTGAAAAGCGTCCCGGATGGTCCTACCGGGACTGGTCGGGCGAGGACTAGGCAGGTGATCGCGGATCGGGCGGCGGCGCGGATTCTGTTCTTCGGCCAAGGAGCGCGGCTGACATGAGCAGGCGACTTTCGGACGGCGGACGGCTTATCGACCGAAACAAGCCGATCCGGTTCACTTTCGACGGAAAGCGGCTTTCGGGCTTTCAAGGCGACACGCTTGCTTCCGCCCTCCTGGCCAACGGCGAAACGGTCGTCGGTCGCTCGTTCAAGTTCCACCGGCCTCGAGGCATCGTCGCGAGCGGCCCCGAGGAACCGAACGCCTTGGTCGGGCTGGGCCAAGGCCCGCGCCGAGAGCCGAACCAGGTGGCGACGATGTCGGAGCTGTTCGACGGGCTGGTCGCGGAGAGTCAGAACCGCTGGCCCAGCCTTAAGTTCGACGCCGGGGCGCTAAGCGACCGATTCTCCAGATTTCTGCCCGCAGGTTTCTACTACAAGACCTTCATCAGCCCGCGAATAGCCTGGCGCGTCCTTTTCGAACCGGCGATTCGCCGCATGGCCGGGCTCGGCAAGCCGCCGGAATTGCCGGATCCCGACCAGTACGAGCATTTCCATGCGCACGTCGATATTCTTGTCGTCGGCGGCGGAATCGCCGGGCTGGCGGCCGCAAGACTTGCCGCGGCGTCGGGAGCGCGCGTTCTCGTTCTGGAGCAAAAGCCTGTCTGGGGCGGCAGGTCCGCCGCCGACGGCGTGACAATAGGCGGCGCGCCTGCGACGGAATGGGTTCGCTCGACCGTCAATGAACTCGAGGCGTCGGGCGCGGCTTTGAGACTTAGGACGACGGCGCTGGGCGCGTATAGCCACGGCTATGTGCTCGCCTGCGAGCGCCTGGCCGACCACAAGCCCGGCGAGTCGGGCGCAAGGCAGCGGCTTTGGCGAATTCGCGCCTCGAAAGTCATCGTTGCGGCGGGCGCGATCGAGCGGCCGCTAGTCTGCCCGGGCAACGACCTTCCCGGCGTCATGCTCGCATCGGCGGTTCGCGACTACCTTTCGGAATTCGGCGTTTCGGCGGGAGACAGGATCGCGATCGTTGCGAACAACGACGATGCCTACAGGACCGGCCTCGCTCTCGCGGATTCCGGAGTCGACGTGCCTGCCATTCTCGATACCCGGCCCTCGGCGGCGGGCGAGCTTCAAGCTCTCGCCCGCGAAAAAGGCATTCGCGTACTGGAATCATCCGGGGTTGCCGAAATTCTGGGCGCGAGGCGGGTTCGCGGCATCGCCGTCTGCCCGATCGACGGCCGCGGAGCGAAGTCGGAAAGAATCAGCTGCGATGCGGTCGCGCTGTCGGGCGGGTGGTCCCCCGCAGTCCACCTATGGTCTCACGCGGGCGGCAAGCTCTTATGGGACGAGCGAAGCGTTTTATTCAGACCGGATACGAATCGTCCGCCGCCCGGGGACGACGGGAAGGCGATGGCTTATTCGGCGGGCGCGGCCAACGGCGTACTGCTGTGCCGGGATATCGCGTCGGATGCGGAGAAGGCTGCGACCGCGGCCTTGCAGGACCTTGGCATCGAACCGGCTCGCATGGAATGCCCGCGCGTTGAATCGGGAGTCGGCGGCGAGGCCGCCACGGAAAGCGCATGGCTGGTGCCGGGGAGCATGACCCGGGCGGACCGGTCTCGCGCTTGGCTGGACTTTCAAAACGACGTGAAGGTATCCGATATCGATCTTGCGGCGCTTGAGGGCTATGAAAGCGTCGAGCACGCCAAGCGCTACACGACTCTGGGCATGGCGACCGACCAGGGCAAGCTGTCGAATGTCAACGGGCTGGCGGTTCTGGCTGCCGACCTCGGCGCGGAAATCCCCGAAGTCGGCACGACGACGTTCCGCCCTCCCTATGTTCCCGTTGCAATGGGGGCGATCGCGGGCGAAGCGGCGGGAGAGCTGTTTAAGCCCGTGCGGAAGACTCCGATGCACGATTGGCATGAACGAAACGGAGCGAACTGGGAACCCGTCGGCGACTGGCGCCGGCCCTATTGCTATTTGCGCGCGGGCGAAGGCGTAAAGGACGCGGTGAATAGAGAAGTTTTGCGAACTAGGCGGGGCGCCGGCCTGCTCGACGCCTCGACGCTCGGGAAGCTATTGGTTGCCGGCCCGGACGCGGGCCGTTTCATGGACATGCTTTATACGTCTGTCATGAGTTCGCTTCCCGTAGGGAGGTGCAAGTACGGCTTGATGTGCAACGAAAACGGATTTCTTATGGACGACGGAGTCGTCGCCAGAATCGACGACACGACGTTTCTTTGCCACACCACGACCGGGGGCGCCGACAGGATCCATGCGTGGATGGAGGAATGGCTGCAGACGGAATGGTGGGACTGGCGCGCGCATGTCTACAATCTTACCGAGCAATACGCCCAGATCGGCGTCGCCGGGCCGAGCGCGCGCTCGCTGCTGGAAAAATTGGGCGGAATGGATCTGTCCGCCGAATCCTTTCCGTTCATGCATTGGCGCGACGGCAATATTGGCAAGTTCAAGGTTAGAGCCTACAGGATCTCGTTTTCGGGAGAGCTTTCATTCGAGCTGGCGGTGCGCGCCGGGGATGGCCTGGAGCTTTGGACTGCGCTGATCGAGGCCGGCGAGGAGTTCGGCGCCGTTGCCTACGGCACGGAATGCCTGCACGTAATGCGCGCGGAAAAGGGATTCATCATGATCGGCGACGAGACCGACGGCACCGTGACGCCTCGGGACTTGGGACTGAACTGGGCGATTTCGAAGACGAAGGGCGATTTCATAGGCAAGCGCGCGCTGGAGCGCCCCTACTTGACCCGTTCCGACCGCTGGAGGCTGGTCGGGCTGGAATTGCCGCGCTTCAAGTCGAAGGACGCTCTCGAAGACGGCATCTACCTGTTCGAAAAAGGCGCCGTGAACGCGCACGGGCATACGAAAATGATCGGCAGAGTGACTTCGACCTACTATTCTCCGACGCTCGAGCGGCCCATAGCGCTGGCTCTCGTCGAATCCGGGCCGGAACGACTCGGCGAAATCGTTTGCGTCAACTCGAAGGACCGCGGCAAGGACATTGCCGCGAAAATCGTCAAGCCGGTTTTCCTGGACGAAGAGGGACGGCGTCAGAATGCCTGATCCGGTTTCGGTCGGCGGGGCGAAGGCCGCGCATATATCGAGGGCGCGCGAAGATTGCGGGATGATCGCCTTGCGCTTTGATTTATTGGATGAGGAAGCGGCGGGAGCGGTTTCGAAACTATTGGGCGCCGAGCTTCCGGAACGCGGCCGATTCGAAAGCAATGGGGAGGCAATGATCGCGTGGATGGCTCCGGACGAGCTGCTCGTGATCCTTCCGTTTCCGGATCTTGAGGAATGCCTGGCGTCGATAGCGAAGCTTGGTCGAGAAGCGCTGCTTTCGGCTACGGATGTTTCCGATATGCGGATTGTCTTCGAGGTTTCCGGGCCTTGTTCGCGCGACGTGGTCGCAAAGGGGTCGCCGCTGGATTTGTCTTCAGGCGCGTTCGGTCCCGGATCGTTTCGAAGAACGCGGCTGGGCCAGGTGGCGGCCATGGCGTGGATGCCGGAGGAGCCGACAATCTGCATCGCGTGCCGCCGGTCGGAGGCCGATTACGTAGAGAAATTTCTCGAGGTAGGCGCGTCCTCCGCTGCGCCCGGCTTCTACGTCGGCGGCTGATAGCCTTTCAGCATTCGCCTCAGGGGAAGCCGGGAAGCTAATGGTTGTCTCTGGGCAGCGAAGAGCGGATGCGTTTGTAGGCGGTCGCCAATTCCAGGCAGCCGCCGTCGGCGAGCTGCCCGACAAGCGATCGGTAGATTTCTTCCCATGGCGTCTGATTGACGATCTCCGGCGGCGTCCATTCCGCTTTTCTGCGCGACCATTCGTCGTCGTCGACGAGCGCGTCCATTCGACCGGAGTTCAGGTCGAGCCGAACGCGGTCGCCGGTCTGGAGAATAGACAGCCCGCCTCCGACCGCGGCTTCCGGCGTAGCGTTTAGAATCGAGGGGCTCTCCGAAGTGCCCGACTGCCGTCCGTCGCCGACAGTCGGCAAGTGCGTAACGCCTTCGCGGATCAAGGCGTCGGGAGGCTGCATGTTGACGACTTCCGCCGATCCCGGATAGCCGATGCATCCGACGTATCGAATGAACAGCATGGTTTCGGTATCGATCTTCAATTCGGGATCGTTGATCCTGGCGTGATAGTCCTCCGGGCCGTCGAACACGACCGCCCGCCCTTCGAATACCCCTTCGGAACCGGGCCTTTCCAGATAGCGAGCCCGGAAATCGGCCGAAATCACAGAAGTCTTCATCAATGCGCTATCGAAGAGGTTGCCGGTCAGCACGACGAAGCCCGCGTTCTCGCGTAGAGGGTTGTCAACGGTTCTAATGACGTCCAGGTCCTGGCTTCGAGCGCCTGCGATAGCGTCCGACATGCACTTGCCCGACGCGGTGATTGCCGATCCATCCAGCAGTCCGGCTTCCAGCAATTCGCCCTCGACGGCCGGGACGCCCCCCGCGCGGAAAAAGCTTTCCCCGAGATATTCTCCGGATGGCTGCATGTTGACGAGCAACGGGATTTCAAGTCCGAGCCTTTGCCAGTCCGCTACGTTCAGCGGAACGCCGGCGTGCCTGGCAATCGCCTGGAGATGGGGAGGCGCGTTCGTCGAGCCTCCTATCGCGGAATTTACGCGAATTGCGTTTTCGAAAGCGGTTCTAGTCAGGATGTCGGAGGGCTTGAGATCTTCCTCCACCATGCCGACAATTCTTTTTCCCGCCGCGTAGGCCATGTTCATGCGTTCGCGGAAAGGCGCTGGAATCGCAGCGGATCCGGGAAGCGTCATGCCAAGCGCCTCCGCCAGCGCGTTCATGGTCGATGCCGTGCCCATTGTATTGCAGTGCCCGAGCGATGGAGCGGAGGAACAGGTCCGCTGAATGAACTCTTCGTAGTCGATCTTGCCCTCGGCAAGCAGCCGTCGACTTTCCCAGACGATCATGCCCGAACCGGCGCGCTTTCCTTGCCACCACCCGTCCAGCATCGGACCGCCGTTCAGCGCGATCGCGGGCAGATCGACCGTGGCCGCGCCCATCAGTAGCGCGGGAGTGGTCTTGTCGCATCCGGTCGTCAGAACGACCCCGTCGATCGGGTAGCCGTGGAGAACTTCGACCAAGCTCAAATAAGTGAGATTGCGATCCAGCGCCGCCGTCGGGCGCTTGAGCGTTTCCTGTATCGGATGAACTGGAAATTCGAGCGGAATTCCTCCAGCCGTGCGAATTCCGGCTTTTATCCTGTCCATGAGAAAAACATGGATCTTATTGCACGGAGCAAGATCGCTGCCCGTATTGGCGATGCCGATAATTGGAGAATTCGACTGGAGCTCTTCCCTTGTAAACGCCTGGTTTAATTGCCGTTCCAAATAGAGCGCGGTCATTCCGGGGTTGTTGGGATTGTCGAACCACTCCTGTGAACGGAATTTGCGGTTGGCTCTCGTATCGTGCATGTGCCCTCGCTTCGAATGCGGATGATCGCGATTCCTAAAGTTTCCGAACTCTCGGCGCCGGACGTTCGCCCAAGCCGACAACTTGTATATCGTTCAATTGCGGGAGCGCAACAACTGCGCACCGCAACTCAATCGTCGAATTCGCCGGGGCCGGCAAGTCAAAAGCGGCGGACCGGGGCCAGAGCCGCGGCAGCGGATGAGAGACAAGGATGTAGACCAAAGAGAAATTGGAAAAAGGCGATCTGCGAACAACACGGCGAATCGCCAGAATCCCGCTTCGCTTCTCAGCCGTCAAAAAAGCGGCCGCACCTTCACTGCTTGTAGAAATGCGCATCGAAAACAAAGGCGAATGGATGTCGGCATCCTGGCATCCGGCGCCGGGTTCGATCCCGGCCGAATTCGATTGTTCGCTCAGGAAAGCGCGGCGGCTGCTCGGGCGGCCGCGGCGATTCGGTTCGCTCGCGCGATTGGGTCCTGGCTTCGGATGCCGAACGTGAGGACGGTCTCGTTTAACCCTTTACGGCTCCGGCGGTCATCCCGCTCACGATATAGCGGTTTGCTGCAAGCGCGAATACGATTACCGGAGAAACAATCAGCACGGAATACGCGGCGATGACCCCGTACTCGACTCCTGCCTCCGCCCCGCCGAGGAAGCGCGTGATTCCCACCGTAAGCGGTTGAGCGTTCGACCCCGCGAGGAACAGCGCGAAGAGATACTCGTTCCACGAAATCACGAACACGAGAATGGCAAGCGCGATAATGCCGGGGCGCACCACCGGAAGAGTAACGTTCCAGAATAGGTTCCAGGGCGAGCACCCGTCGATGATTCCCGCCTGTTCGAGTTCCTCTGGAACGGACTCGAAGTAGCCGATCAGCATCCAGGTGGCGAACGGAATGTGTATCGCGAGATGCGCAAGCAGAAGGCCGACCCGCGACCCCGCCAAGCCCAGGTTGACGTAGAGGAGGAAAAACGGCAGCGCAAGCACCACATACGGAATGAACCGCATCGCAAGCACCGCGAACGACACCGCCGACCTCGTGCGCCCCGATATCTTCGACAGGCCGTAGGCCATCGGCACGCAAACCACGAGAGTTATGACTACAGCCGCCGAAGAAATGATGACCGAGTTCTGGAAGAAGAACCAGAATGCGCCTCGCGTGAACGCCTGGCCGAAATTCGAGAGCGTGAAATCTCGCAGCAGTATGAGGTCGAGCGGGGCGCGGAAGAGCGCCGTCGAATTGAATGAGGCCGCGATTAGCATCACCGGCGGAAGTATAGAGTAAATTAGCCAAAGGCCGAGCAAGCAGTGCAGCAGCACCACCAGTAGCCTGCGCCTGGCGCCGGACGAAATCATTCCTAATTCTCCAAGACCCGGCGGTACACCGTGATATAGATCCACGCCGCCACCGACATAAAGATAAACATGGAGAATGCGATGGAATTTCCCATTCCCATGTCCTGATTGGCAATTCCTCGATCGTAGGCGTAGATCGACAGTACTGTCGTGGCGCGCCCGGGACCGCCTCCGGTAAGCGACCAGATCATGTCGAATTCCCGAAACGCCGACGTGATCAGGATGATCGATACGAAAAGCATGTGCGGACGCAGCATCGGGAGCACGATGTACCACAGCGTCTGGAACGGACCCGCCCCGTCGGTTTTCCCCGCATCGTAGAGTTCATCCGGAATGGTTGTCAGCGCGGAGTAGAATACAAGAATCGCGAGCGGGGTCAGGTGCCACGAGTTGCTGATGATCGCCGAAATCAGCGCAGTCTCGCGCTCGAGCAGCCAGTATGGGGACGGACCGCCCAGCGCGCCGAGCAATTGATTGATGACGCCGAACTCCTGCTGCCACATGAAGAAACGCCACGCGATACCTGCGACAACGGGGGTCACGACGAAAGGGACAAGAAAAAGCGCTATCCAGGTCGGGCGCATGCGCACATGGCGCGAACTCAGCATAAACGCGACGAGAAGCCCTAGCACGATGGAGAGCGCGAGGCATCCAAGCGTAAAGATTACGGTGGTTTTCAGAGCATTGATGTACAATGGATCGCGAAACGCCCGAATGTAGTTCGCGAGGCCGACGAAGGTCTGTTCATCGAACCGGTAAAGAAATACGCGGTGCACGCTGTAGCGCAAGGCCATGAACAGCGGCACGCTCACGATGAGGGTCATTAGCACGAGGCCCGGCGCGAGGAACCACCAGCCTCGCGTAAAGCGTGAGCGCATGTTCGCCATGGTTACCGCCTACCACGGTCGCGGATGAGGGAAAAGTACCTTCCCCCGGAGATTCCGGGGGAAGGGGAGCGAGAGTTTCCTACTGGATATATCCCGCGGCCTTGAACGACTCGGTCATATTATTGACCCAGCGCTCCTGAGCCTGCTCCGGCGTTAGGTCGCCCGAGTAGACATCGGTGATGTAGTCGGTGGCGCCGCCCCACATGACCGCGCCGTATTCGGGAATGCCTTGACGAATGAAGACGGACTGGAGCACTTGTTCGAAGGTCGGCAGGAAACCCGAATAATACGGCCTGAGGTTGCGTAGCTCCTCACTCTGGAAATGGGCCTTGCGCGAGAATTGAAGGCTGCGCTTGCCCCATTCAACCTCGTTGTCCTGCAGCATCCACTTAAGGAATTTGAACGCCTCGTCGGCATTTGGCGTATCGAAGATAAACACGCCGCCGCCGCCGAGGAACGGCGTTCCCTGCGTAAATCCTTTGAGGTTGCCTTCCCAGACGGGCAGGGTGGAGTAGCCGACGTTGCCCATGGCGTTCCCGCCCTCGGTTTCGACGATTCCCACGCCTTGCGGCCACATGGTCGCCATCGCGAGGCGACCATCGCGGAACATCTCGAGCCCTTCCAGGAATCCCCAGTTCTGCGCCTCTCGGGGAGCCGTGTTCTTTGCCAGATCAACGAAATACTCGGCGACTTCGTTAACGATGGGGTTGCCGATATCGGGCTGGAAGTTGTCGTCCCAGCCGCTGATGCCGGAGGAGTACAAGACGACGATGAAGCTACGAGTTATCCCAACGCCCGCGCCGAGCGCGTCGGTCCAGCCGTAGAGGTCGCGCTCAAGCTCTTCGCCCGCCAGCATCTCGCCGGCGTCGCGGGTGAAGAACCCCGCTACCTCGCGCAACTCTTTGAAAGTCTTCGGCACTTCTAGCGCGCGCCCGAACTCCTTCTCGAATGCGGCCTGCTCGTCCGGGTGCGAGAACCAGTCTTCGCGATGGATAAGCATTGGCGCGGCCGGCGTCGTCGGCAGCGCGATATATTCGCCCTCGCGAGCGCTTGAGGTCATGTGGCTGTTGACGACCAGGTCCGGATAGGCGCTCACGTCGAAGCCGTGCTTCTCTATGAATGGAGTCAGGTCGAGAACATACGGCGCAAAAGTTCCGAACCAACCGGGACTGTGGTATCCCATGTCCCAACGGCCGGTATCGCCAATTGCCTCAATGGACATTTGATCGCGGAGTTGATTGGCCGGCAGGATTTCACCGACAACCTTGATGCCGGTTTCTTCCTCATACCTAGGGGCAAAATAGTCGACAACGGCGTCGGCCTCGGCTCCGGGATGCAGCGCCCAGCGCAGCGTGACGTCCTGCGCGATGGCTTGGGTTGCGAATGCCGTCGAAACGGCAAGCATTGCAAATTTGAACAGGTTTGGTTTCATAATAATTCCTCCTAAAGTAATTAAAATGGATTTTGCCGGCCTTGTCAATGGCGGAATTAAAAAAAGTCCGGTAGCAGTATGTCGGCAATTCCATGCGCGCATTCGCCGACCGCGGGACAATCGACGCGGAGCCGTCGCGCATTCGGCTCCATTGATGACATTCAAATTGAATCGAACAGTTCTAGCTAGGCATGATCGGCGCCGCGAAGGGAAAGCAGCGTCGGCCTGAATCCTTCTTAAGACCTTGCGCAAGACCTGCGGCCGGGCCGAGGCCGTCGGAGGGATAGGCCTCAATATCGCGCTTAGCGAATTCGTTACCGGCTCGCGGTCGGTGGAGTCGCCATGAGTGGCCGGCTTTCGTAGACAATCTCAAACACCGCGGAAAAGTACTCGTGAAGACGGTCCCGCACATTGCGCGGCGCCGCGAGCTGCGCTGGCCCAGGTCGAGCCAGTCCGCCTGAACTGTCGCAGCCTCCGAATTCGAGCGCGGTTTCGTCCCTCGCCCTGTCCGCAAGTTGAAGGACAGGATGGCGGGATTTTACGCCATTAACCTAGCATCGAATGGAATCGTTCAACTGGGGTCCGGCGGCTCCTCGGCGCCGGTCATGAAAGCAACCGCGTCGGACATCCTGAATTCCCGCGGATCAATGACGCATAGTCGTTTTCCCAGCCTGTGAATGTGAATGCGATCCGAAACTTCAAATACATGCGGCATGTTGTGGCTGATCAGAATGATGGGAATTCCTCTCGACTTCACATCCTTGATCAGGTCCAGGACCCTGCGACTTTCCTTCACCCCGAGTGCGGCAGTCGGCTCGTCCATAATAATGATTTTCGATCCGAACGCCGCTGCGCGCGCTACCGCTACGCCCTGCCGCTGACCGCCGGACAGTGTTTCAACAGCCTGATTAATGTCTTGAATTGTCATTAGCCCGAGTTCGGAGAGTTTCTCCCGCGCAATTCTCTCCATTTTCTTTCGGTCCAGTTGACGAAAGAGCATCCCTCGCAACCCTGCTTTCCGCAACTCCCGTCCCATGAACATGTTGTCGGCAATTGACAGAGCCGGGGACATGGCGAGGGTCTGATAGACGGTCTCGATACCGGCCGCCCTTGCTTCAATAGGCGAACGAAAGTCGACCTTTCGACCTTCTAGTTCAATCGTCCCTTCGTCCGGGCTGACTGCACCTGAAATCGCCTTGATTAATGTAGATTTTCCCGCGCCGTTATCGCCGATGACGCCAAGAACCTCTCCGGGAAGCAGATCAAAATCGCATTGATCCAGCGCGATGACGCGCCCATAACGCTTCACTAGGTCCCGTGCCTTGAGGATCGGTTCCATCAGGCCGCAACCTTCCGGATCCACTGATCGACGGCAACGGCGGCAATAATCAGCACGCCGATCAGAAGAAAGGTCCATTGCGCATCGGCGCCTGCGAGGCGCAGCCCCAGCGTGAATACTCCAACGATCAGAGCGCCGAAAAAAGCGCCGAGTATCGATCCCCTGCCGCCAAACAAGGAAATTCCTCCGATGACCACGGCGGTTATTGATTCAATGTTGAGCAGTTGGCCCGATGTTGGTGAAACCGATCCGATGCGGCCTATCAGCGCCCAACCGGCAAACGCGCAAATTAGGCCTGCAAGCCCGTAAACCGAAATGAGCGTTCGCCGTACATCTACGCCCGAGAGTTCCGCGGCTTCCGGATCATCGCCCACCGCGTAGACGTGCCGTCCCCATGCCGTGTGCCGAAGCACATACGCCAGCAGCAGCACAAGAACCAGCAGGAAGACCACCCCATAGGTAAAGACGGCGCCGCCTACGGAGAATTTCGACCCCAAGAGATGCAGAAGCGGAGCATTCGCTTCAATATCCTGGCTCCGGATCGTTTCGTTCGCCGAGTAGAGGAAATTTGCCGCCAGGACGATCTGCCAAGTTCCCAGAGTCACTATGAATGGCGGTAGTTTCATCACCGCCACCATCCAGCCATTGACCATTCCGAACGCCGTGCCGAATAGGAGTCCGATAGCGATGGAGGCACCCGCCGGCAATCCGTATCGAAAAGTGATCTGTCCCATGATTACCGACGAAATCACTGCGATCGCACCGACGGAAAGATCAATTCCGGCGGTCAGGATGACCACGGATTGGGCGACCGCGACAATGCCGACGATTTGAACCTGCTGGAGAATCAGGGTCAGGGCAAACGGTGAAAAGAACTTCTTTCCGAGTAGGATGCCGAACACCGCAATCGCCGCCACGAGCACGATCAAGGGAACCAGAGCCGGCACCGTGTGGAGCGCGTGGTGTACTTTCGAAATCAGTCCCTTTGAATGGTCTTCAAACGCTGCGACGTCGCCGGACGCATTCTTCGCTGCCGCTTCATTACTGCCAGATTCGGACATGGACTGCTCCGGAACTCGGTGACATTGAAAAAAGGGCGGGTGCAATTACCCGCCCCTTGCAATTAGACGTTGGAACGCCTCGCTGTCAACTTATCCCCAGCAGAGTTCGGTGCCTTTTTCGGTATCTATCGATTCGACGCCGTCAACCGGATGGTCCGTGATCAGTGCGACGCCTGTGTCAAAAAAGTCCTTGCCAGGCGTGTTGGCGGGTTTGGTTCCGTCTTTGGCCCACGCGACAATTGCCTCGATACCCATCGACGCCATCAGGAGCGGATACTGTTGAGAGGTCGCGCCGATAACTCCGGCCTTGACATTGGCAACGCCTGGGCACCCGCCGTCTACGGACACGATAGTTACATCGTTCTCGCGTCCAATGGCCTTCAGCGCTTCATACGCTCCGGCTGCCGCAGGCTCATTGATCGTGTAGACCAGGTTGATCATCGGGTCCAAAGCAAGGAGGTTTTCCATCGCCCTGCGGCCGCCTTCTTCGTTGCCCAAAGTTACATCGTGGCCAACAATTCGCGGATCGTCCTCGTCTCCCCACTTATTCGGATCGGCAAGATCGATTCCAAATCCCTGCAAGAAGCCTTGGTCGCGCAATACGCCGACTGTGGGTTGGGAAACTGCGATATCGAGCATGCCGATCTTGGCGTTGGCAGCTTCGTCCCCGAATGTTGCAGCCGCCCACTTGCCGATCAATTCGCCGGCAACGAAGTTGTCGGTGGCAAATGTCATGTCCGCCGCGTCGATCGGGTCCAGTGGCGTATCCAAGGCGATGACTACCAATCCAGCTTCCCGCGCCTGGGTAACGGCCGAAACGATTGAACTCGTATCCGATGCGGTCAGAAGTATTCCATTCGCACCGTCTGCAATGCAAGTCTCGATCGCTGCGACCTGTGTCTCATGGTCGCCATCGAGCTTTCCTGCAAATGTCGAGAGGCTCACTCCGAGCTCCTCTGACTTGGCAAGCGCGCCTTCTTTCATTTTAACGAAGAACGGATTGGTGTCCGTTTTTGTGATCAGACATGCCTTTATATCGTCCGCAACCGCTGTTCCTCCGGTTGCGCACAAAGCAACCAAGGCACTTCCTGCAAATGCAAACAGTTTCTTCATTTCCTTTTTTCCTCTATTGCTTCAATTTTCGGGAATCAATTCGATTCGCCGCGGATCTAGCCCTATATGAAGCGCGGCAAAAAAGATCAACAACTAATTCATAGTGATTTATAAACTGCGTCAAAAAAAAGATGCGGAAATGTGCACTCCAGTGAATAGCGTCGCTCCTGCGCTATATCTAGTCTTTCCTAGCCGTGTCTACACCAGAATTCCGCTGCGCATCATTAGGTAATTTCCGGTGAATTAGTTGAAACTTGTTTTGCTTGCTTGAAAGAGTGAATGGAGCTACCTATAGTGTCGCCTGTTTTGCTGGACGCAATCGCCCCTAAGGCGCCGCGGAAGATCCGGCAACGAGGAGTCGAGGGATGCATGAGGTCAACTGGCCAACGAGGAACCAACCAGCTTGACGTAAGAGGCTATAACGAGCGTCTTTTGCTGCAGCTCGTGCGCCGCCACGGTGAGATGACCAAGGCCCAGGCGACACGCGCAAGCGGGCTTTCTGCAAACGCGACGTCCGTCATTTTCAGAAAACTTGAAAAGAGCGGGCTTGTGCTGCGCGGCGAACGAATTCTTGGCCGCATCGGTCAGCCGTCAACGCCGATGCGCATAAACCCGGACGCCCACAAATATGTTTCCTTGAAGATTGGCCGACGCAGCGTCGAACTCGCGGTGATTAATTTTATCGGCGAGATCGTGTCGAAAAGAAGAGAAGCCTACAGCTATCCTACCCCCGAAAACGTGATGAATTTTGTAGGACGGATGCTGACGCCGGTTCTTCGATCGGCTAAAATTTCACGCAAAAACGTCACTGCGATGGCGGTCGCCATGCCATTCGAGCTCTGGAGCTGGACCGACCAGTTCGGCGTTCCCAAAGAAGAGCTTCAAGTTTGGCGTGATTTCGATATCTTGGAGAGCTTGAACGAGAAGGTTCCCTGGACAATCGTGGTTGAAAACGACGGCACTGCAGCGTGCAGGGCGGAACAGATTTTTGGCGATCACTCCGGGAAACAAGACTGGATCTACTTCTTTGCGGGCACCTTTATCGGCGGCGGCGTCGTGCTAAACGGAAGCGTCTTTCCAGGACGGAGAGGCAACGCCGGCGGCTTCGGTCCGATGCGCGTGCCCGATATGGTCGGGGGCGATCGGCTAATAGATCACGCATCCCTAATTGTATTGGAACGGGGTCTGGCATCGGCGGGAATTGATCCAGCGAATGTCTACGAAGCAAAGACTGATTGGACAGAATTCGGAGAACATTTGGAGCAATGGCTCCAGAGGGCCAGCAAGAGCTTATCCTACGCTGTTGTTTCGTCGTTGTCGATTATGGACTTCGATGCCGTCGTCATCGACGGAGCGATCCCGCCGGCGGTCAAGGACCGGCTCGTCGCAAAGGTCATCGAACAGCTGAAAGTGACAGATTTGCAAGGCGTAATCTTTCCCGCCGTTGAACCGGGGCAGATCGGCCGGGATGCCCGACTAATTGGGGCGGCTGGAGTGTTGATCAATCAGCACTACCTATTGGATCAGAATACATTGATGAGGATCTGATCGTAGTCAGAGCGCGGCGCGCTTTCCTCGAATCCGGCGCGGCGCGGCGATGGGCGGACTGAGCCTCCGGAGTTTTCGGGGCTTTCGCTTTCGAGCCTCGCCGCCGCGACCACTTGCCGAATGGCTTCATCGAAATGCGCGGGTTCGACCGGTTCGGGCGCAGCAGGCTCCGCACCGCGGCGCCATCCGCGACAAGGTTTCCGCCGGCGCTTTGGCCCCGCCAGCTGAAGCAACTCAAGTTTCGCCGCATGAAAATCTGAACATCGATCCGGTCGAGCGAGCGGGGCGGAGTGAGGTCCAACAGTTCCTTCGCGGTCCTGTCAGCGGGGGCCGGAAGAGATTCGCAGACACTGAATTCGAGCTGTTCCGCGCAGCCGAGAACGGGTGGTAGTTCAAGCTATCCTTTCATACGGGATTCCCGTATAGCTCTGTTCATGGCCAATGGGTTTGACCTCGCCAAGGATGACATCAACCGGGAAGGCACGGGCTGTCCTGGCGTTCGGCATTGGATTTTCGAGGATGCCGATCAGCTGATCATCCCCTCGATCCGGAAACGGGACGGAGAGGAGCGCTTCAAGGTCATCGGCACCGTCCGGGAGAAGTTGTTTTACCGGTGTGTTCACCTTTCGAAGAGGTCTGCTCCGGTTCATATCCGTGAGATGGAGCAACAGAGGTGAAGAAAGAGCCTGCCACACTGAAGGCTGATCCGTCCGACCCGGAGGATTTCGATGCAACTCCCAGGGCAATGGACCGCGCCTTGAAGGCGCGCCTGACCCGCAGGATAAGAACCTGCCTGGGTTTGTCACAGACAGAATTTGCACGCCGCTTCTGCGTGCCGCCGGGCACGCTGCGGGACTGGAAGCAGGCGCGGTCAACGCCTCCGGACTTTGCCATCGCTTATATCAAGGTAATTGCCCGACATCCGGAAATGGTGGCGGAGGAAGTCGCCTGACGAGTGCGTTCGATAGGGGATTGTCCAGCGAACGGGCCAAAACGGAGATCAGGGAGTAGGACCGAACAGTAGTATGCCCTATTGAAACTGGACAGCCTGGAACTAACCAGGAGTATTCAATGTCAAAATCTTGGATTGTCATGCTTGCAAGCGTAGTTCTCGCTGAATGCAATAGCGCAAACACACAACGTCCTCCGCGAGAGTCGCTTGCGGAACAAGAACAGCTATTGAATGGTGCGAAAGTCAGGATGCGCAATCTGATGCCCTATTGAGCGCAGGGCAGCCTTTTGATGCGTTGGAAGTGGTTAGGCAAATGCACAATGAAGGTTGTTTCAATACCGAATAACAAACATGTCTTGGCAAGTAGGGGTCGGGATTCTAGCGCGCATTTCTCACGTTCTCGGCGATCATGGAAATCATCTCGAACATGATGGCTGCGGCTGTCAGGGCGGTGATTTGATTGGGGTTGTCCTTGGTCGGCATGATGCAAACGACATCGCCGCCCACGATGTTCATTCCTCGCACGGCGCGCAAAAGCGCCACGGCCTCGTCGATGTCAAAACCTTTTTCGCTCGGCTCTAGATTCGATACCGCGGGCGCAATGGACGGATCTAGGCAATCGAGGTCGAATGTGATGTAGACCGGCCGTGCGGCTATGACTTCGCGGATTTGCATCACCACGTCATCGATGCCTCGCTTGCGAAATTCCTTCATTGTGACCACGTTGTAGCCGTAGTCGTAGGATGGCTGCAGCCAATCCAATGTTCGGGCATGGCCCCGCAGACCAATTTGCATGGAATGATGCGGATCCACATCGCCTTGATCGACCAGATACGCGCCCCAATGGGCAGCTGACTTCTTGGCCCCGAGGAAATGGTCGACCTTGGTGAATACATCGGTATGGGCATCGAGATGGAGAAAGCAGACAGGCTCGCCGCATGTGAGCTTGCCGCGCCCGAGCGCCTGCACGATCCCGCCGGTTATCGAGTGATCGCCGCCGATCGAAACCGGACGGGCGCCGGCCGCGTCGATGTGCTGATAGAACCGGGTAATCTGCTTGATGCATGCTTCGTTGTCATTGGCGCGCGGGAAAGGCACGTCGCCCGCATCCACGATCCTGGCCGCCTCCCAGGGGTTCAGGCGAAAGTCACCATGCACGCGCCGCGCGACCGAAGACACATTGCGCAAAGCCCGGGGTCCAAGATGCTGATCGCGCTCCGTCGTGCCGTTGCCCGTGGAATGCGGCACGCCGACCAAGGCGATGTCCGCGCCTTCGGGGCGTTCATTCGGGCAGCGGAACAATGTTGGAATACCCCACCAATAAAGGTTGTCCATCATGGCCGCTAGATGTTCGTCAGACATATTCATTCCTTCAAGGTCCGATATTCGTCGCCGGCATGTCCGACGCGACTACGCAAAAGAGCGTCGACGGCGGAACGACAGCGCGGGATACTGGCGATTCGCCGCGCTTTTGTAAAATTGTTCTCTTTCCCTACTGTTATACTCCCTTTCTCTCCGTTGTCTCTCGTCCGCAACCGCGATTCGGGCATCGTCCCGGTTGTCCAATTACGAAGCTTGTCCGTGTGCTCGCGGTTTAAGCGGAGATAGTGGATGTGCGGCGTTGAGGGCCGGCTTTTAGCGCAGTCGAATCGGCCGCCGGGTGGTGTCGCGCAGGGCCTGCGGCCGCGGCAACCGGATTTGTTCGAAATCCAGCGGCCATGCTGGAAGCCGCGAGTCTTGCCGCGGAGCGAGACGCCGCAAAGCGAAGGGCGAGCGCGACCGGGTCCGGAACCGCAGATGTCGGCAATTTTGTCGGACGCGGCGATATGAGACAATGCAATTCGACGAAACATCGACTGCCGCCGCCCTCCTGAACCCGTGATCGGAGCATTTGTCGCGGCGGTAGTTTCCGGATTTCGGCCCAATGACTTTGCAACGCGGTTTGGAGGCGGTGTTCGGAGCCTCGATGCGCAAGATGCGGTCGACCCTGCGCCTGTCCGGTGCCCGGCGATATGCGATCGCGCCCCCCAAAACGAACAAATTTCTTGTCCGGACGCAATGAGCGCGCAAATCGGTCCCGATAAACAGCGCGGCGAGCCGGGAGAGTTCCAAGCTAAATGAAAACCGCCGACTGAAGCTACCTTCCGAAGCGGCCAATATGCCGATATCGGCATGTCAACGATAATTATCGGGCGGAATTCGCACCTGCTAGGAAAAAAGCGCTGATCCCGTTCGAATTTCGACACCCCGTAACCGGCATCGGGCAGCTGCGACGGCTTCCTCGCAGTTCTGAGTGGGAGCAGTCGCAAAATGCCGGCCAGCAATTCAGCAATATTGCGCGATTGCGCAATTCCATCGCTAGTGCGAGAGTCGCCGTAGCGCACTTGATGCGCAATTCTTTCTATGGCGGCCTCGGGAATTTCCTCGAGCCGCTGGACTTATGGAGTAGAAGTATGAATCTCGGAAACTTTTCCGTTAGCCTGGCTGTCAAGGACATTGCCGCTTCCCGAGAGTTCTACGAAAAGCTCGGCTTGTCCGTCTTCGGCGGACAGGAGGATCAAGGCTGGCTCATCATGAAGAATTCTGGCTGCATCATCGGCCTTTTTCAGGGCATGTTCGAAAATAACATCTTGACCTTCAACCCCGGATGGGACCCGAATGCGCAAAAGCTGGATGAATTCACCGACATTCGCGAGATTCAAAAGGCGCTCAAGGCGGACGGCATTGAATTCGTCAACGAAGCGGACGAATCCACGACGGGCCCCGCCAGTTGCATGCTTTGCGACCCAGACGGCAATCCGATTCTGATCGATCAGCATGTCTGACCCGACTACAACCGGAATCCCGCGAGCCGATATCTCGCAATCCGCTTTTCCATATCTCGTCGAACCTTGGCAGCGTCGCCGCGCACCGTCTTCTTTTCAATTATAGGCCGTCGGTTCGATCCGGGCCGGCTTGGAGAGCGGATGTGACTAAGTGCGTCCGAATTACGGGCTTTCCCTTGCAACTTGGATTTTCGCGGCTAGGGGAAAGCCGACGCGTGCGAATTCGTCGACTTGGAAGAAATACGTCGAGCATCCCTTCCGAAAAACGCGAACGCCCGCGCCGGAACGCGAGCCTCGAAAAAAAAGGCGGCTCGAACGCGCGAATTGCGAAGAGTTTTAAATCGGCAGTCCGGAATCGCCTAGGCTTTTCCCGGGTCGCCCGGCGTTCGATTTTTCGGCATTGCTTCGAATAGCACCGAATCAGGCAGGATTTTCCGAAAGTTGTCGCGCGGAAACCTCCGCTAGGCGGCAGCCGCCTTGATGTCCTCGCTGTCGGGATTTTTTTGCGGCGCGTACTTCGCCATTCCGGCCACGGTGTCGGCGATTTGCTCGTTGTTCAAGACAACCGGGCCGCCAATCAAAAGCGAACAGAAATATTGGTGCGCGATAGTTTCTAACTCCACCGCCCTCCACATGGCGTTCGAGAGGCCGTCGCCCGTAGCAATCGATCCGTGATTGGCGAGCAAGCAAGCCGATCGTCCGGCCAGGGCTTTCAGAACTGCGAGCGACAACTCCTTGGTTCCAAATGTGGCATAGTCGGCGCAGCGAACCGAATTGCCGCCAAAAATCGCAACCATGTAATGGCAAGCCGGTATCGGCTTTTGCGCGAGCGCGAGAGACGGGCGGCACGGCGGCCGGAATGGCCGCAAAAAATGGCACCAATGAAAGGAAAAGCCGGTATCGGCTTGCGCGCGATCGCGAGAGCCGTGCAGTACGGCGGATGCGCATGAACAGTGGCCGATACTTCCGGCCGCTCGCGAAGGATGTCCAGGTGGAAGCGCCATTCCGACGACGGTCTAAGCGGTCCCTCCCATGAGCCGTAGTCTCCGTCGATGGGCATGGAGGCGATCATCGAGGGCTCCATGTCATCGTATGGAATCGACGAAGGAGATATCAGCATCCGATCTCCCAGCCTTGCCGAAATATTTCCCGATGTGCCTTGGTTTAGACCGATGGCATTCATTTTTCTGCAATTGGCAACGATTTCGCTGCGAAGATCGCTTTCCAGATTATTCATTATTCGCACTTTTCCTTTCCGAAGGAGGGCGTTGAGCGGCTAGTCCCGTCTAAATTGCCTGCGAAAAAGGCGGCAAAAATCCACATTCCGGCCTAGAGCTTACGGCGCAGCGGAATAACGAATTATCTGGCATTTAGCAATGACCGAAGCGATCGACGATTTGCATATTGCAGGAAATAAGCGAAAACTCGCGCTTCTAAAGGTTTGACCTAGGGAATTCGCGCCTGAATCTTCAGGCGTGAACACCCCACTCCCGTTCGTTTTTTTCTATGGCCAGAATCCTGTCTTTAGCCTTCGGATGGTCCATTAGCCACGCGACGCCGTCCGCGCCGGAACCCATCATGCCCAATTTATCGAATAGGCTTTTTTGCGGAGCGGTGCCGATTCCGGACTTGATCAGCAAGCCGCTGGCAAATTTGTCGGCGGCGTACTCGTCTCGCCTGGAAAGACCCGAAACGAATATCCGAGCGAGGAAATCGGCTATTAAATTGCCGACCAGCGGTATCTTTAGAAACATGAACCCGAGAGCAATGCGCATCGCATCCTTCCCGGCGACATCGACCATCCGCCGTTTGGCATGGCCTAGCGCAACGTGTCCGATCTCATGGGCGATTACCGATGCAATCTCCTCGGCCGAGATATCTCCGACGCGGTATCGATTCATAAGACCGCGAGTTATGAAAATGCGCCCGTCCGGAACTGCGAATCCATTGACCGCGTCGATTTCGAAGATATTGGCATCGATGGACGAAACGCCTAGAACCGCCGCCATTCTGCCGTTCAGCCGATCAACCGGCGCGTCGTTGAGATCCGTGGATTTACTTTCGATGTCTCTTTTCATTTGAAACAGAGCAAATTGGTAACGCACAAGCGAAAAAACAAGCGGCAGCAGGAATAGGTACAGCAGTTTGGACATGATGATCTATGTATGCGCGGGTTGGAGCGGAGGCAAGTTCGCGGCGACGCGACAAAGCGTCTGCTTCATTTATATCGGTCGATCGGCTCGAATTCCGGGTTTTCGGCAATCCGTGTTAGAATGAACCGGAGGCGCGGGATTCTAGGAAGCGGCTTCCGCGGGTCGCCACTGACTGATTGCGGCATTATGCATGGCTTTGGAGGAGTGCGGATGGAAAGGGGAATTTCGAAGCCTCGGCGCATGCAAGGCGAAGCATTCGCTGAGGGCGACCGGTTGATTTTCATGAACAGCATTTTCCGGGGAATTCGGGCTATACCTGTACAAGTCAACAACGAAGCTTCCGGTATGCCGGGCGCGCTGAAACTATTTTCCAGTTCCGAGCCGCAGCCGAATTTGAAAACGGAGCCATGACGTGAGCGAAGGTATTGCCCGCGAGGAGAAATCCGCATTGCAGCATCCTGTGCCGCCCGGCGTTTTTGCCGAAACGGTGACGGAAGTAAAACACTATACTCCGAGACTGTTTCAGTTTCGCATGACGCGCCCGCGAAGCTTTCGATTTAGGTCGGGCGAATTCGTCATGATCGGGCTGCCGAACGCCGCGAAGCCGGTCTACCGGGCGTATTCGATATCCAGTCCGGCATGGGACGAGGAACTGGAGTTTTTTTCGATCAAGGTTCCCGGCGGGCCGCTTACCGAGCATCTTCAAAAGATCAAGCCCGGCGATACGGTACTAATGAGGAAAAAGTCGACCGGCACTCTTATATTGGATGCGCTTCTACCCGGAAGCAGGATTTACATGCTGTCCACCGGCACTGGCATTGCGCCGTTTGCCTCTCTAATGCGAGATCCCGAGATTTATGAGAAATTCGAAGAAGTCGTCGTGACCCATACATGCCGGGAAAAAGACGAACTGACCTACGGTTTCGAAACGCTGTCGAAAACGCTGGAGGATCCGTTGGTCGGCGACGAAGCCAGAGCGAAGTTAATTCACTTTCCAACGACGACGCGAGAGTCCAGCAAGACCGTAGGCCGCATAACTAGTAAAATCGACGACGGCACTTTTTTCGAATTGATAAATAGGCCGCCGTTTGATCCCGAACGGGACAGAGTGATGATTTGCGGCTCAATGTCGATGCTGCAGGAGCTCAAGGCGAAGCTCGAAGCAATGGAATTCAAGGAGGGATCAATCAGTTCGCCCGGTCAGTTTGTCATAGAGCGCGCCTTTGTGGACTAATCGTATCACGCTGAGCAAAGCCGTCCTCATTTTGGGATCCATCGTATCCCGTCGTCGATTCGAGAATTCTCAAATTGGATTCTTAGTCTTGATTCGCAATTTTCCTGCTTGCGGGGCGTGCGGAATTCCGCTGGTCGAATTTAATGTCGCGCCTCGCCAACTCGCGCAACCGAGCCGATCGAGAATGTCAAACGGTCGGCGATAAGGCCGTGTCCCAAACTGTTTGCAAGGGCGTTGCGGGAAATTATTCGTAAGGAAGCCCGCTTCATTTCGGCTTGAAAGATCTGAGTATCACAGGCGGCCTTATCGACCCATTCCGGCAATGGCCTCTTAGCACGATGGTAAACTGAATCATTGGGTTCTTTCATGTTCTAGAATTCGCATGCTCTACGCTCCAGGCTCACTATCCCCGCAACTACGAGTTCACGCTGCTATTCGAGGTTGTGAAATCCGACCGCAAGCAGAGCCTTGTCGCCGCCGTCATCGATGATTTTCGGCATAATGCCGAAGTGCGCAAAGCGAACGCCGCGCGCATGCGCTATGTCGAGACCGCCGGGGATCGATTGCGGTACGACCGCAAGCGCAGATCGAGGATGCGTATCGGCTTCAACGCTTTCGAAAGGACGTGGAAGCAACTGGTCGGCATGCGCTACAAGAATGCCTGAAGCCACGTGCTGGCCCCGGTCGCCAGCGATCTGCTTGCTCGCGAATCTTGCGTCGCGAATTACAGATAGGAAAATTCCATCAATTCGAAGGACAGCCGGGGTACGGCGGCATGACCTATAAAATGAGACGTTCTTAGCGAATTCGCAGCTGGTTGCGCTCCCGAGAAGTTGAGGGCAAGCCTCGGATCGCGGCCGTTTCCGCGAGTTGGATGCAATGCGTCATGCTCCGCACGAATTGATTGAATGTCAGAGATCGAACGCGTAAATGCTGTCCGCCTACCGACTAAAAGATTTGATCAAAAGGGCTGTCAATGCGATCGACTACTCGCTTTAGCGATGACTGGACCTTCCACGAAGGGTTCGAAGAAAACCTAATTTATGAACTCAAAAGCGGCAGCAGGATTAATCTACCGCACAGCGCAGTCGAACTGCCCTACAATTATTTTGACGAAACCGAATTCCAACGCAGTTTCTGCTACCAGAAATCCTTCGAATGGCAGCCTGAATTCGAAAATCGGGAAGTTTCCCTGGTATTCGACGGCGCGATGGCGGATTCCGTCGTTTACCTGAACGGCGAGAAAATTGCGTCGCATAGGGACGGCTACACGCCCTTCGAAGTGCCGTTGAACTCCAATCTGAAACGCGGCGTTAATCTTGTCTCGGTGAAGATCGACGGAACTGAAAATCCGGAATTTCCGCCGTTCGGCGGTCAAATCGATTATCTGACCTATGCCGGAATCTATCGCGATGCCTGGCTAAAGGTCGTCGACTGCGTTTCTATCGAGAGAATCAAGGTTGAAACGCGAAACGTTCTTTCCGAACTGAAATCCGCGACCGTCCATTGCGAATTGCGCAACCCGCAAAAGCTAGGCGGCGACGCGAAGTTGACGGCTCGGATATTTGATGCCTCAGGCAATGAAATCGCTTGCAATTCATGCCTTCACGCCGGCGAAAGAACCGAAATCTCACTTGCCGATCTGCCGAATATCGAACTTTGGGAACTGGACAATCCATCGCTCTACCGAGTCCTTGTCGAACTCGATCATTCTAAGGGCTCCGACCAAGTATCGACATGGATCGGGTTTAGGACTGCGGAGTTTACGCCGAACGGGTTTAAACTGAATGGCCGACCGCTGAAAATCATGGGGCTGAATCGCCACCAGTCCTATCCCTATGCGGGATACGCGATGGGCAGGCGCGCTCAGGAACGCGACGCCGAAATTGTAAAATACGATTTGAAATGCAATCTCGTTCGAACTTCGCACTATCCTCAATCGCCCTGGTTTTTGGATCACTGCGATAGAATTGGGCTTTTGGTTTTTGAGGAAATTCCTGGCTGGCAGCATATCGGCGGTCCCGAGTGGAAGCGTGAAGCGGTCGAAAACGTCCGCCGCATGATCCGCCGGGACTGGAACCGTCCTTCGATCATACTTTGGGGAGTTCGAATCAACGAGTCGCAAGACGACGGCGCCTTTTACGAGGAAACGAACGCGGTTGCGCGGGCGCTGGACCCCACGCGCCAAACAGCGGGCGTTCGGAATTTTCCCAATAGCGAATTGCTCGAGGACGTCTACACGATGAACGACTTCATTCAGGGCAATGAAGAGCTCCCGTGGACGAACCACTTCCCGATTTCCCTGCGGAAGCAAAGGGACGTAACCGGCCTAAACTACCCGGTTCCGTATATGGTTACGGAGTTCAACGGGCATATGTACCCGACAAAATCGTTCGACCCCGAGCAAAGGCAGGCCGAACACGTAACTCGCCACCTCAAAGTGCTGGATGCAATGTACGGAGATCCCCGGATATCCGGCTGCATCGGATGGTGCATGGCGGACTACAATACGCACAAGGACTTCGGTTCGGGCGACCGGATATGCCATCACGGCGTACTGGATATGTTTCGAATTCCGAAGTTCGCCGCCTATGCATATTCAAGCCAATGCGACCCGTCGGACGGCATTGTAATGAAACCGGTAACCTTCGGCTCTCGAGGCGAACGAAGCATTGGCGGAATATTCCCGCTCATCGTTCTGACCAACTGCGACGAAGTCGAGCTGCGCTTTGGAAACAAGTCCGCGGTCCGGGCGAAGCCCGACCGCGAAAACTATCGGAATCTGCCCTTCCCGCCCGTAGTGATCGATCATCGGCACCTTTCCATAGAAGAAATCGGCTGCTGGGGCACGAAGTGGGAGGATCTTTTCTTTACAGGATTCGTAAACGGCGTCGCGAAAGAGGAAGTTCGGCTTGTCTGCGATCCCCGCCCCGACAGGATCGATGTTGAAGCGGACTCGGAATATCTCTTGGCATCCGAGAAGGATTCCGTTCGCGTCGTTGCGCGCGCAGTTGATCAAGCGGGCTCGATCATGCCGGTTTTCGGAGATCCGCTGCAAGTCGAAGTCGAAGGCGCCGCGAAAATTATAGGCCCGGACCGACTTGCATTCAGGGGCGGAGTCGCCGCGTTCTGGCTTGAGTCCCTCGGGGAAACCGGACGAATCGAAATAAAAATCTCTTCAGGGCGGTTCGCGCCCGCGCTGCTGGCACTCGATGCGGTTCGGGAAGAGCCGCATTTCTCGAGCATTGCTCGGAATCAATACGCGGAGCGCTAGCGAACCTTGCCAAAAGGCATCGCTTAACCCCGAAACAATTGAAATTTCCGCGGGTAAAGCCTTGTCCCGAGCCTACTTGAAGGCCGGCGCGCCAGGCATCGGCCGAGCGCTCTTTTCAGGATGTCAGCAGACGGATTTAAATCTCTGCATTATCGTATCCAGCACGTAGTCGGGATCCTTTTTCCACCAGTTCTTGTCCGAGAAGATTTCTACTTCGCAGAGGCCGTCGAAGCCGGCGCCCTCGACCGTTCGCCTTATATTCCTTAGATCGGCGACCCCGTCTCCCATCATTCCCCGGTCGAGAAGCATGTCCTTAGTATCGGCCAGCCAGTCGCACAGGTGATATCCTAGGATTTGAACGTCGCCCGCATTCGAAAGCTGTTCCTCGAGGGACAGGTCCCACCACACGTGATAGACGTCGATAGCGATGCCAATATTCGAGGATCCGATTTCCCGGCACATTTTTGCGGCATCTCTTACCGTTACGAGGCAGGACCGGTCTCCTCCGTAGACCGGGTGGAGCGGCTCCAATGCCAGCCTGACGCCGTTGCGTTCGGCGTACGGCGCGATTTTCGAAAGGATTTCAGTTGCCGTCCTCAGGCTTTCGGCCATGGAATGGCTTCCCGCGACAACTCCTCCGACAACGACCGTTACGGCTTTCGCGCCGAGTTCCGCCGCCGTGTCGATAAGCGAGTTGAATTCATCGACGGTTTCGGCGAGGGCGGGGGAGGCGAGCGGTCCGACGAGAAACGGCGATCGGCAAAGACCCGTGACCTCCATGCCCGCCGCGCGGGTTCTTTCGCCGATTTCGAATGCTCGTCCGCCGAGTTCCCGCTTCCAGAATACGATGCCGCCGAATCCTCGTTCGGCGCAGGCGTCGATGACTCTTTCCGGTTGCCATCCCGCGCCCTTGCCTTCCAGGATGTGGCCGAGAGTTGCTGTGTTCAGCGCCAGGCAGGCGCAATTCTCGGAGAAATTCCGCATTCCAGCTATGCCCCGTACAAGCCAAGAAATTTTTTCATTCGAAGGATCGCCATTTCTGGATCGCTCAGAAGGCCGCATGAATCCGCCATCTTGAAGCAGTCGACGAAGTAGGGAAGAGAACGCATCGACTGCGCGCCGCCCAGCATGATGAAGTGCCTCTGGAATCCATTGAGCCACGCCAGGAACACGACGCCCGTCTTGTAGTATAGCGTGGGCGCCCGGAAAATGTGGCGAGATAGAGGTACTGTCGGTTCGATCGTATCGCTATAGCCTTCGATATCTCCTTCGCCAAGAAGCGCGATCGCGCGCGCGGCGGAAATCGCGATCGGATCGAATATTCCGAGCAGGGCGTGCGAGAATCCTTCCTCGTCGCCCAGAATGAGTTCAGGGTAGTTGAAGTCGTCGCCCGAATACATCCTTACGCCGGCTGGCAGCCGGCGCCGCATCGCGATTTCCTTGTCCTTGTCGAGAAGCGAGATCTTGATGCCGTCAATGTTCGATTGGTTGTCCTCGATGATGGTCAGCGCGGTTTCCAGGCAGCTTCGGAAGTTGTCGCCTCCCCAGTATCCCGACAGCTCCGGATCGAACATGTCGCCGAGCCAATGAAGTATGACGGGCTCGTCGCAAGCGGCAATCACCTCGCCGTAGACCGATTCGTAGTCTTTCGGACTCGTCGCGACGCGCGCCAGCGCCCGACTGGCCATGATTATGATTCGACCGCCGACTTTCTGAATTCCTTCGATCTGCTCCATATAGGCTCGCCGAACATCGTCCAGATTCCTTGCGTTCGAAGGCTTCAGCTGATCCGTGCCGGCGCCGTTGAATACGAGCGCGTCGGGCAACTCGCTCGACGTGCGGCGGATCAGTTCCAGCGCGAGGGGCCAATCCAGCCCCATGCCGCGCTGGGCCGTGTCCATGGCTTCGGCGATTCCGAGCCCGAGTCCGGCTAGGTGGCGCCTGAAGCCCATGGTCGCTTCCCAATCCAGCGATGCCGGTTCGCCGGGGACGCAGTCGGAAAATGGGTCGGCAGCGACGTGAGCGGCCGCGAATACCGTCCTTATGGGATCGGGAGGCAACGGCGTTTTTTCAATCGGCGTTCCCGAAAGCTCGTATGCCCGGAAATCGCCGCTGGTATCAGGTAGCCGGATTTGCATGATTTGTCCTCAAAACCGTGACAGGAGCAGGCCGCCGTCGGCCGAGATCGCCTGTCCCGTCGTATATGGGAGCGCACCCGAGGCCAAACCGGCAATTAGCCTGCCGACTTCTTCGGGCGTGCCGACTCTGGGGTAAAGAGTTAGCCCAAATCTAGCTCTTTCGGCGTAGTCCTCGATTACGGGTTTCGTCATCGCCGTCCTGATCAGGCCCGGCTGAACATCGAAGACGGGGATTTCCTCGGCGCCGAGCCGCGCCGCGAACGCCTTGGAGACCATGGCGGCGGCGGCCTTCGAAACGCAGTATTCGGCTCTTGTAGCCGAAACCGCGACCGCATTTGCGGACGAAACATTCACGATGGAATAAAATAGCGATGGATTCCGCGTCCGGCCAAGGAGTCTTTTCGAGAACGCCTGGCTGAGAAAAAACATCGCCTTGGCGTTGACCGCGAGGCACCTGTCCCAGCTCTCCTCGGTTGCATCGAGAATGTCGCCTCTGCTCGTCACGCCCACGCCGGCGTTGTTGACAAGCGTTGTCAGAGGGCCGATTTCGGCCTCGGCGCGGTCGATCGCGCGCTCGTGCGAGCCAATGTCGGAGACATCGAACGGAACGGCTACGGCACGTCCCGATCCCGCCTCGGAGACTTGGCGCGCGGCGTCTTCCAATCCCTTCCGATCTTTCGAACCGTTCAATGCGACGGAGAATCCTCGCTTGGCTAGTTCGACGGCCGCGCCTAGCCCGATGCCTCTGCTAGCTCCGGTAACGAACGCTGCGTGCCCGTTCACGGCGCGGCTCCTTTCTTCAGAAGTTCGCGCGCGATGATCATTCTTTGAATCTGGTTGGTGCCCTCGTAGATCTGCGTGATTTTCGCGTCCCTGTACAGGCGTTCGACTTCGAATCCGCGAATATATCCGGATCCTCCGAATACCTGCACGGCATCGGAGGTCCGCGATACCGCCATGTCGCTTGCGAAGCATTTCGCCATCGAGCATGCCATGGTCGCGTCTTCGCCGCCGTCGATTTTCCTAGCGGCTGAATGCACGAGAAGCCGCGCGGCTTCGATGTCCTTCGCCATGTCGGCCAGTAGCCACTGCACGCCCTGAAATTCCGAAATCGTCCGATTGAACTGCTTGCGCTCCTTTGCGTATTCCAATGCCGCTTCCAAGCCAGCCTGGGCGATTCCCACCGCGAGCGCAGCAATTCCGACGCGTCCCTTGTCGAGGACGCTCATCATCAAGTGAAATCCGCGGCCTTCCGCGCCTAGAAGCGCGTCTTCGGGCAATTCGACATCCGAGAACGACAGCGAGCCGACGGGACTGGCCTTCTGCCCCATTTTTTTCTCTCTTTTCCCTCTGGCGACTCCGTCGGAATTCAAATCCACGAGGAATATGGACATGCCGCGATGCCCGGCGCCAGGTTCGGTTTTCGCGAGGACGAAGCCGACATCCGCTACGGGCGCATTGTGGATCCAGATTTTTTCGCCGTTGAGAGTCCAGCCGCCGGAAGTTCTCGCCGCGTTGGTTCGAATCGCGGATACGTCCGTTCCCGCTTCCGCTTCGGTGATGCAGTACGCCGCCTTGAGTTCCGCCGCCAGAAGCCCGTTCAGCCATTTTTTCCGCTGCCCGCCTGTTCCGTGCTGCACAAGCAGCGTCGCCGCCAGTTCGACTAATCCGCACTGGTCGGCGACGGATGAGTAGCCCCTCGAAAGCTCCTCCATTACGATCGCGTAGGACAGCGTGTCGAGGCCAGGCCCGCCCTGCTCCTCCGGAACGCAAATGCCGAACAGGCCGAGTTGCGCCATCCGCTCGTAGATTTCGGCCGGAAACCTCTCATTGCCGTCTAGCTCCTCGGCTGCGGGCCGGATAACGCTGTCGGCGAACTTCCGCGTCATGTCGCGGATCTGCAGTTGGGTTTCAGACAAGAGCATTGCTATGAGCGCCTATGTAACCGGGCGGTTACTATATAGGGCGGAAGGGAGCGGGGTCAACAATTCTTCGTTTGCGACCGACCCGCGGCATTCGGCTATAATTCCTTGCAGTGTAACACAACAAAACTCAGCGCGTTGTCCACCAGCGGGCTCGAGTTCCCGTTTTTTCCTAGTTTGTCGACTTCGCGGCGTATTCGGACTGCCCTGCGCCATGGCCCGGCGCCGGCATTCTACCAGCGGAGGCGAGATCGTATTTCTTGAGCATCTCGATCCAGTGCGGCGCGTTTTTTCGCACCATCGGCTCCTTGTAGCTGGCATCGAGGTCGTGCGGTAGGGGCGAACCTTCCCGGGGAGGCTGCGGCGGTCTTTAGCACCTTGCAAGCTGTGGCGACGATGTCGCGCATTTGGCCCCGTCGCACGGCCAGAGACCTGTGGTGTCCCCTGTACTGGCATCTGCGCGTACGGGAGGCGGCGTGAGCGCACTCGACCAGCGCTTCGCGCAGCGTAGCGTTGCCGCGGCGTGTCCGTCGGGAGCGGCGCTTGTCGGCGCTCTCGCTGTTCTCGGAGCACAGTCCGGCCCAAGCGGCGCATCTCCGGGTCGATGGGAAGGCGTCGATTTTCGGTTCGAGCTCCAACAAGATTGTGCCGGCGGCGCTGTGGCCGATACCGGGAACGGTCGCCGGAATGTAGACCAGTCGGCTCCAGTCCTTCAGGCCGTCGGCGGTCGCGCAGTCGTAGGAGGCGATGCGCTCGGAGGTTGCATGCAGGGAGCGCAGCAGTTCGGCAAACAGGAACGCTACATATGTAAGGGTAAGGGGTTGCTGATTTCAAAGTAGGCCGTACGAGGCGGCACTTGAGACGGCACGATGCCACGAAGTCTTGTCATCCATGCCATAACCGCAAACTTCGTACGGACGCGCCACGGAGCCCGGCGTTTCAGTAAAGACGAACGTTCTTCAAATGGAAGTTCTGCAAGGCATTCTAAATACAATTCCAAACAGGAAGCTAGTTCCCGCTTAGCCTCATCCATTGAACACGCAAACGTAGCAATATCGAGATCAACGCAGATTGATTCCCAATACTTATCTTTGCGATAGATGTAACAACGAAGAATAGAAGACATTCCTAATCACGATAGAATTTCGAATCGATAAACTGTTCGTAGCATACCTGCAGATGATTGTACTGCGCTAATTAGTAATTTAAGTCTGTAAGTCGAGTAAAACAAGATGCGATGAAAATAGAGAAGCGGACGGACTGGCATAAATTACCGAATCTTGTTCCGTCGAAGATGTTTCCGTTTACACTTATGCGCTAACTCGGTTGAGCTGCAGCATCCGGTGGACCGTCGACCTGGAGATCGAACAGGCGGCCGGCCGAGGAGCAATGGCCTTCGGTTAAGGAATCGTTCCAATCGGATTACGAAAGCCTTCGTTCCGGCTTGAGGGCGGGATCAAGTGCGCGGTTTTGGGATGTCTGTTCAGGAGCCCGGCCTATAATCCAATTCGATCTCGGCTTCATGGATTTGCGAGGATACGAGCGGCCGAACCGCTCGCGCTGCAGGCCCTCAGATAGGCATTTCATAATCCGCGCGACGGATTTGGCGACGAAGGTGCGGTGCGCGAGGAACATCGTTTCGATTTCGCGGCCGAGCAGACGCATCCCGTTTTTGAAGTCGACGCGCCTTTCGGAACCGTCGCCGCCGCGGTTAATGTCGGCCTCACAGCAGTTGGCGAACAGGCACAAGACGGCGATAGGGGCAGAGGCGGCGTAGAGCTCTTGCTTGCCGCCGCGCTCGGACTGCCCCCGGAATCCACCGATCAGGCCCTTTCCGCCCCCCTAGAACTCCTCCTCCCAGCTATTAAAGGCGGCGATCGTGGCGGTGATAAGGAAGATCGTGATCTTGGCCGGCGTTCTGCTTCGCGACGACCACGAAAGGGAGGGTCGCCGACCGGCTGCGATCTGAATCCAGTCGGCGGAATCCTGGCTGCCTGGTCCGAACTGCCTCGGCGGCTCTCGTAGCCGCGGACCGAACGATTCGACAAGCTGGCATATTTCACGGGGCGCGGCGGAACCTGGGGATTCATCTGTGAATAAACCGGGTTAAATTATGTATAGCATGGGGGAAATCGCCAATTTTTGTTACTATGCATCCACTTCCATATTGTTCGCTCGTCCCTTTGCTAGCGAGTTTTCTTGACACCCGGTCTTCCTAGCTGCGACGAGCTTACCGGCATTGGTTTCTGCTGTCTTTGGCTCACGGAAAGGCTTCGCAAAATTTTCCGTTGGCAACTTCTATTTTGCTGAATCTCAAATCAAGTCGGAGCGGTTTGAAACTCACGGCTAATTATTGCTTGCAGGGGATATTCAACCCCGGGTTTGGTCCGGCGGCGATTTGACCGGGCCGGACCGTTCGGACCGGCGTCGGTACTTGGTCGTTGTCGTTGTCGGGAATCCGGGCGGGGATCCGGCTCGAGTGATGCCTCCGGCCTCTTTCCGCGGACTTTCGTGCGCGTCCGGACGGCCCGCCGCCTTTGCGGCAGGACCGAATGCCGGGATCCGGAGGGGATCGGAACTCAGGCGGGAGCGTGTCTCCGGTGATTGCCGGTCAGGCGCAGTCGGTCGAGCATCAGCCGCGGGTTTCGGGCCAGCCTGCGAAGCGTTTGCGCGACGGAACCGGCGTGCGCCCGGATCAGGCGGATGGCGAAACGCCGCGGGCAGGGCATGTATTCGGGTCCGTGACCGCTCCTGACCCTCGAGTGGTCATCGTTCCAGTCGGTCGGCTCGTCCAGTACCCGGTGCACTCGGTTCTCGATAGTCCAATAGAGCAGGTTCAGCGAAAGCAGCCTGGCGGCATCGGCGGTGGCGGCCGCGTGGCTGGTGATGCCGACGACCTCCCTCCGGCCGGGCTTGGCGCATCTGCACTGCCGGACGTTCTTCCTGATGGCGAAGAGACCTGCTCCATCCGGCGGGCAGTCTACGCGGCGAATAGGAAGGAGTTCAGATGTTTCGTCCGGATCAAGCCCGAACTGACCCGATCACCGAAATAAAATTCGCCATGGGGAAAAACACTACACTCGCGTTTCCGAAGCATTAGCGATATGCAACAACTTCTCTAAGTTTCGCGTCGAAAGCACGCATTGCTAGAGCTGCACATTTGTAGTGCACTTTCGAAAAGCCATAATCAACCGTAAACATCGATCAATGACTATCTGGAAATAGCGTCTTATTCAGTTCACGTGGTTCGTACCGCACGACACGAATGTTGTTACTGACGAAGTCTTCGCCACTCCATTTAGACAGGATGCCGACACAATCCAGCGCAACAAATTATTGCGTCCGGAAACGCCCTTTCTGAGTACCGCAAGAGGACAATTCGAAGACTTGACATTCTCTGTCCAAGTCAAACCTGCACGAATAGATCTTCTCATCGTAGATAGTGCGACGAATCCGCCTTCTTTCGATTCCAGTCCTAGAATACCTACCCAAGAAACGATCAACAGCGTCTTGAAAAAAATCGAGTCAATTCCCGATCCCGTCATCCCGTCCGTTAATAGGTTTGCAATTGCCGCAGATTTGCTTGAAATTGCTGATAACTACCAAGCTGCAGTTTCAAGGTTTCGCGCGCATTCTCCGAGTGCCGCGTCGGTTGGAGTCTCCCGTCCGGTCGATACCGACGGGCGCGCGGATTTCAGTGAATGCTCCGGGCTGCGAAAACAGCGTCGAGGTCCTCTGCGGAAAACAGCGCGTCAAGCCAGATGTCGAGTTCTCCGTTCGCGGCGCCGCGAACCTGCTCGACCCGACCCGGAGGGACTTCGCCGAACTTCAGCCGCGCAAGGCGCAGGAAGGAATCCGCCTTGCCCTTCGCCTCGCCTTCCACACGGCCCTCCGCACGGCCTTCTTCAAGAATTTGCTCCGCGATAGTTTCTACCATTGCTTTCTTGTTCCTCGCTTCAAGTACTAGCCTGTCGAGCGTCGCCATTAGCCGCTCCCGGGGCAATTTGAGCTGGTGTATCACATAGGTCAAAAAGTAGCGTCCGAGCTCGGTGTCGTCAATGCCGGCGACCAAAAATTCGACCTCGTCGTCGGGGATCGTATCGGCGTAGGACCGGGCGAGCGCAAGCAGCACGGCCCGCACGACCTTGGAACGCGAAAGATTCCGGGGATCGATCTGCCCGAGGTCGATGAGCGTGTATTCGCGGATCCCTTCTGCGAGACCCTCCAGTCCCGGCGGGTCGTGAATCATGCCTTCGATCGAGACCGGCGCGTTCCAGGGCTCCCTCCCATGGTAGAAGACCAGC
>MPMP01000040.1 GCA_002238565.1 Albidovulum sp. bin36 | reverse complement strand
CACCTGCAAATTCGTTCGACGAAACGTTCAGATTACCTATCGGCCTTCGGAACACCTCGACGAGTACCGGTATGAATTCGATCCCGTTTTCACTTTGAACGGAATCGACATCGGTCAAGGATTGCAGTCCTTTGGGAGCGATTACAGAAATTTTGACGCGTACCGAATCGCGCTTGGCGGCTGGACGGAGCATTCGCTGTTCTACGTTGACGGCGGCTACTATGTTTTTAGGCACATAGATTTAGATATAACAGGCGCTCTCGCTCACTCGGTCGGAAGCGCGACCGGTTCCGTACCTTCCAGCGGGTCCGCAACATGGAAAGGCGCAGCAGTCGCAGCGAATCTGCCCACTAGAGAATTGCATGTTGGCGAAGCAACACTGACCGCCGACTTCGGCGCCGCCAATATCGACGCGGCTTTTACGAACTTTCACGAAACCAGGACAGGGAACGCACGACCCGACATAAATTTCACCTCAGTTCCGTTCACTGAGGATGGATTCAAGAAATCCACGGGTAGCAAGAACTCGATCAACGGAAAGTTCATGGGACCCGATCATGTAGAAGCTAGCGGAGTGTTCCGATACGAAAATTCAGTAGGCGCATTCGGGGCAAAAAGAGACTAGGGATTCGCCTTCCGGCGCCCGAGCCGGCAGCGGCCGCCTCGGCGTTAGGGCCAAGTCGCCAATCTGTTCCAACAGCTGACTTGCTATCGGAATTCGAGGAGCCGAATTATTGAACGGCGCGTAGCGAACTAGTGAATCGAATCCGAACCGGAATTATCGGGCGGAGAAAAACCGATTGCGGAATTTGATCATTCCCGCGCATTGAATTCGATCTTTTTGATTGCGGCTCTACGCAAGCTGATTATTGCCTGCGTTACTCGTGGATTTGCTGCACGATGCGGCGGATAGCCTGTCGCCGTAGGGATTTGCGGGGCCGGATGCGCCGATACGATGCCTTGGATCGCGGTCGGGAATTTCCTCCGGCCGGATTTGCATTTTTCAGTTGAGAACGAGCGAACGGTCCAGCCGAAACGCAACGGCATTCGCGGGGCAATCGCGCCGCGCCTTCAAGCCGCCGGATAGCAGACTTCCGGAGCAGCTTCTCGCTGAGCGGCGGAGTCTAGGCCGCGGTCCAGAAAAGGCATCATGCTCGGCAGGCCGCAACGGCGTTTGAACCGTTTTTCAGCATCGCTTAGGCGCCGTGCATACTTTAACTTCATAGAGTGAAGGAGTGCCCGGTCAGCCGGCGCAAAGCCGTCGCGACCGAATCCGTGTCCGAAGCACCCTTCCTCGCCGGCAGGAACCGGTGCAGCGCCTGATTCGCGTCCTTCTCCTTTGCCGACGGCTCGTCCAGTCGCCCGAAGCGCGGGGTTCTTCGCCTTCATCAGGGGCAGATCAGGAATCGTGAATTGCTGGCCACCCGCTCCTGCGCTTTGTCGGGCTAAACTATTGGACAAGTTCAAGTATGATTCGAAGAGAATTGTCCGCGTGCGCTGTACGGCGCGCGGATGCGGAAAACTTTACCGCAAAAAGCGAAGCGCCGACAGCCTGCCGGAGGACCCTCCTCCCCGGCTTTTGCCGACGAGGCAAAGAAGGCGGAGCGAGATTGAAAATCCCTGCCTCCAAAAGCCCGCCGACGAAATGTAGAGCGATTTCACGGAGCTGTCGAATGTTGGATTAAACTGCTCACTGTTTAAATTGGCTGCCTTGTAATGATAAAGGGCGTTTCCGCGCGTCGCGAACCATGTGTGCTTTAGCTTGTAGCGTCGAGCAAGCCTCGAAGGTGCTTGATGTCTCTGCGAAATGGATTGCGGCTTGCCGGTTCGAATAATTCGGGATTCGCATCCATCCATTCAATCGTGCGCTCGCAGTATTGGATCGCAAGTTCGTATTCGCCTCGCGCTTCGCAAATCATCGCTTTGCGCGCGAGCCAATCGTGCACGTTGGGATAGCGGACCCTTAGTTGCTCGCACGCGGTATCGGCTTCTTCGAGGCGGCCTTCGGCGACGAGATCGACGACGCTGTTCGAGAGCTCAACCAAATCATCATCATAGTCATCATCATAGTCATCATCGAACCCACTCCACTGGGACTGTGTTTTTGATTTGGAATTCATGTGAGCGGCCCTATCATTATGCCAGCAGCAGAGCTTGTACTTTTTGCCGCTGCCACATGGGCAAGGATGGTTTCTAGCTAATTTCGCCATCACTGTCTGGTAATCGGCAACGCGTGCCCTCTTATCAATTCTGCGCTATGCTCAGTGGAATAGGGACGGAATTCATCCGAGGCTCGCCCCGCAAATCCAAGTCGGATCCTGTATGACTGTATGACTGCTAGCTTCACAATAGCAAATTTTTCAATTCGGCGCAAGATGCTTTCTTCCAGCGAATGCATAGCTCTTTTGGCAGGAATCTCCTGCAATTTTTTCGGAATGTATTCGCGAACCGTAAATTTTCGCGAATGGCCCTTCCGCCCGATCGCTTGCCCGGCATTCAGAACCTCGATCATTTCGGTACGGTTGGACCGAGCATGGGAAGCTTAATTGCCGCCAAAATTAATTCGTACTCCTTCAAGTCATCGACGCGACCGGCTCGGCGAAGGAATCTTCGGCATTCGGGAGCGCTCGGCACCTCCAAGTCGGGAGTTTTACATTGCGACTTCTGAGAAATCAGAGCTAAATTCGGCTCCGGAATGCTTTCCGCTCGCCAAGCGTACATTTGAATGGCTCTTCGCAAAATCCTCGTCGAACGTTCGCAGAGTGCGCCGAACGCCTAAATGTTTCTCTTCGTTCGTTCTGCGGCGCCTTTATTTTTGCGGGCAGCTACCGATCCGGATGCGAGTCGAGCTTGCCCGAATACGATTGCGGATAGAGAGAAAACCATCAGTTTCAGTTCGCGGCCGCTGATGAGTTCGGAACAATAAAATCGCTCCAAGAATATACCCATTCAACGAAATTGGGCTTCGCCTTCAAGTTCGCGATTTTTTAGGCCGGCTGATTATCGCTGCGACGGCGTGATGCCGTGGACATAGGGATACAGGATTCTTACCGTCCAACTTGGCACGATTGATTCTATTCGGCAGGCGACGCACACACCGATCCAAAAAAAGTTCAATGTGCAAACATTGATCAGGCCGAGACTATTGCTGAATGCCGGTATCGGGGAATGCGAGCTCCGCTGCCAACCTGCGTTTATGGAGATATTGCAGTGTCTTTTCTTCGCAAGCGCAGTCAAATTGAGAAGCCGGGCGGGAACGAAAGTTGATCGGCCTTTCGGCTAGCGGCACCGCTGCGGCTTTCGATACGACCGGGAAACTGCTCCGTGCGAGCAACGCTGTCGATCTTGTGCCGAGGCCCAAAGGCTCGGGAGAATTGTCCGAGGTTTAAATTCGCGGTCGGCATTAGGGCGGTCGAGACGCCGAGCCGAACGGAACACGAGAAAATTCCAGTAGAAAGGCCGAAACCGGCCGGAAACGGAATGAGGTCAATTTTGCTCGGCGGCGATCAAAACCGCCTTAAGCACGCGATCATGCGACCCGCATCGGCAAATTTGGTCTTTGAGAGCCTTTCCGGCAGATTCCCTGTCGACCGGCCCTCCCTTCAACAGCAGAGCGGTCGTCGCGACGACTAATCCAGGAGTGCAGTATCCGCACTGTACTGCTGAGACTTTTTTGAACGCGGCCTGCACGCGGGCACCGATTTCCGTAGCGGCGAGACCTTCAATTGTAAGGATTTCAATACCCTCGAACAATTTCGCTGGCTTCGCGCAACTCAGTGCGCACGCGCCGTTCGCCAGCACTGCGCACGCTCCGCATTGCTCTAGGCCGCACCCCAGCTTCGTTCCTTTCAGCTTAAGCTCGTTGCGGAGCACGTATGCTAGCGGGGTCTCCGGGTCCGTGGCGATTTCATGGATCTCGCCGTTAATTCTTAATGCCAACGCCATTTGCAAATCCGGTCAGAATTAATTCATTTTCCCGCAGGCGGTTTCAATTCAACCTATTCTATCGACGAGAGCAACGAACAGCAAAAAAGCGATTTGTCGCAATTTGGAAGACTGAACCGATGCCGCTAATGCGCAACTGGCAGAAATTGCCTCCTTCAGTGCGGGAATTCAAGGACTAGCGGCTATTTGTTACCTGAGAATCCCAAATTCTGACGGTCCCGATTTTTTTCTGCTTCCTTCATCCCGCGCCAAGCTCCGGGATGGTTCGAAACAGCACGCGATGCGTCGCAATTCCGTCGTCGGCCGATGAACGGCTACTGCAATCCAGCCAGCGAAATTTTCACGAGCGCTATCGCAACAGCTTGAAAATCAAAAAATTCACGGCAGAGAGCGCAGAGCATGTCCCGAATCCGCGCGAAGCGCATGACCGCAAGCCGATTGGACCCATGCCGGCATCCGCCGCGCCGCGCTAGCGACCATACCACCGGAGTGGACCGCTTGCCTGTTTGAGTCTCCGACGCTGTCGTTCCGCCGTGAACGGCGCATCGCCACATGCCTTAGCGCATCTGCCGATGGTTCGGGGCGTTAACGCCCGCATGGCCGGGAACCGGGACCAGTTGAAGACTTTGGCGATCTCCCTAGGCACGACGACATGCGTTTTTGTCCGGCGTTACTCCCGATCAACATTGGCTGATTGGCGTAGCCGGGCGCATTCCAGTGCCGACCTTCGTGACTATGAATGCCAAGCATCTTCAACTGGAAGGATGCGGCAGAAAGATATGCGAGGCCGTCAGAACCGAATTAAATTCGCCATCGTTCGACCTGAATTCTTGGCGCCGCGCAAATTCGGTCGCTTCAGCCCGGCGCGTGGCTTTGCCATGTTCAGTTTGCTTGTTCTACGGGGTCTTGCTTGCCAAGATTCTTGTGCTCGCAACCTTTCTCGCAGCAAAGAAAGAATGAAGCGTCCCGCCGGAGCGTCCGTTAACTCTTCTGACGAACGAGAAATCTGGTTCGCCGCCGCGGTGCTTCGAATGGAGTCTATTCGGACAGCAGTTCTGAAACCGATTTTGACCGGGAGGCCGAAAACGGGTTGCGGCGCAGCCGCAAGGCAATCGATGGCCGGTCGAATGCGATAAAGTTCGCGCTATGTCGTTCCCGTCGGCAATAACTCGACGGAGCAAATATCTACAATGCGCGAGAATTCGAGCCATGGAACACCGGTATGGTCGCGTCGACGCTCTTCGGAGCATGCGCGGCGGCGACTCGAAACCGCCGCGCTTTTTGCCGCTGCGCTCATTCCTGGCTCCTTCAACCAAGCCGCAATCCTGCCTTAGCGCCTGCTGCGACGCGGTAGCGATCGAACAGTTGGAGTCGACTGTCCAGGCGCGGAACCGATTCAATCTGGAAGTTAGGCTCAACTTTTGCGAAACTGGATGCTAGTTCGGCATCGGGCTAGCGCAGCGCGCTACCGTCTTGAAGAAAGAAAATTGAAATATCCTTGCTTTGACATCGCGCATCTTGGCCATATCGAGCTGCTGACCGACAAGTTCGAAGAAAGCCTCCATTTCTTCGTAAACGTTTACGGGATGACCGAAAGCGCCAGCGACGGGAATTCATCCTATCTTCGCGGCTGGGACGACTACGAGTTTCATTCCCTCAAGCTGTCCCGCTCCGACAGGACCGGCGTAGGCCACATTGCGTACCGCGCATCGTCGCCGCTGGCGCTCGAAAGGCGCATCCGGGCAATCGAGAAGCTCGGCTGCGGCGTCGGATGGACAGATGGGGACCTGGGGCATCCGCCTGCCTATCGCTTCCGCAGCCCGGACGGGCACGCATTCGAAATCTATTACGAGACTCGGCGCTACGAAGCGCCGGCCGGCGAGCGCCCGGCGCTCAAGAACCTTGCGCAGCGATTTCACGGTCGAGGCGCGGCCGTGCGCAGAATCGACCACCTAAACCTGCTGGCTTCGGATATGCCCGCGTTTCGGGAGTTCATGATCGAGGCGTTGGGCAGCCGCGTTACGGAGCAAATCGTCATGAATAGCGGCAGGCTGGCGGGCTGCTGGTTTACCGTCAACAACAAGACATACGATTTGGCTTGCACGGAAGACCATACCGGAGCGCGAGGGCGCTTCCACCATGTCACCTACGCCGTCGACCAGCGCGAAGACGTACTGCGCGCCGCCGACATCTACCTGGAAAACGGCGTTTTTATCGAAACCGGCCCGCACAAGCACGCGATACAAGGGACATTTTTCCTTTACGCCTATGAACCGGCGGGCAACCGGGTCGAAATCGCCAATGCCGGAGCCCGGCTGATTCTTGCGCCGGATTGGGAAACGGTGTCGTGGACCGAGGACGAGCGCAGGAAGGGCCAGGCATGGGGCCTAAAAACCATCGAATCATTCCACACTCACGGAACGCCGCCGATTTCCGATTCAACGGCCTCCTAGAAGCGCCAATAATGCGCATGCCGCTTCAAGCTATATCAAAGGATTGACCGCATGGACACCAAGAGTTGCGCGACGCGCATTCTTCTGATCGGCTTCGGGGAGGCGGGACAGGCTTTCGCGGAAGGCTGGCGACAGGCGGGGCTGGAAATCCAAGTTTCGGCCTACGATATCAGATTTGACGATCCTGGCGGCGCGCCGGACTTGGAAGCGGCCGCATTGAGGCTGGGAGTGCGAAAAGTTTCGCATGAAGGGCGATCATTCGCGGATGCCGACCACGTGTTCTCGCTCGTTACGGCGGATCAGGCTCTGCTAGCCGCCGAAGCCGCCTCCCGATTCCTTGCCGATCGGCATGTTTTCTGGGATTTGAACTCGGTGGCGCCGTCGACCAAGAAAAAAGCCTCGGCCGCGATCGGAAGGAGCGGCGGATCCTATCTCGATGTCGGCGTTCTGGCTCCGGTCCATCCTTCACTCCATCGGGCGCGCCTGGCCGTTGCCGGACCGACCGCAGCCAAGCAATCCGAACCCATTGCCTCTTTGAATCTGAACGCGGAGATCGTTTCCGAGAACATCGGCGACGCGGCAACTCTCAAGCTCCTGCGAAGCATCGTCATCAAGGGCATCGAGGCTTCGGTCGCCGAATGCGTGCTTGCCTGCCGCATCGCCGGCATGGAAGAGAAAGTTCTGAATTCTCTCGCGCCTTCGTTTCCCGGCATCGACTGGCCCGCTAGAGCCGATTACATCATGGAGCGGCTAGGCCGGCACGGCATTCGGCGCGCATCTGAAATGCGCGAGGCCGCTGTCATGCTCGAAGACCTCGGAATGGAGCCTCTTCTGTCTCTAGGCGTGGCCGGGCGGCTTCAAAATTCTGCTTAGGCCTTCGCCTCGAATACTGCGATTCCTATTGCATTTAGCTTTCCGTTCTTGTCCTCCCATGTATTGAAATCCCCGAATTCACCCGCCTAGTAGTCGGAGACCAGCAGATAAAGGGGCGGCTCATCCTCCTCGATGTCCGAAAATCGTCCGATAGGCTGCTCGAACACATTATCCGTCAAATCGTCGTTGACGGTGCTGATTTCGCCGATCAGGCAGTCGGATCCTTCCGCTGTGAACCCATGCCAAACACCCGGCATCAGCGTAACGCTTTCGCCCGGATCTAGCTTCAGAGGCCCGCCCGGCGGCAACGTTTTCAATTCGCCGTCAACCTGCACGGCGACATCCGAGTCCCTGTCGATGCTACCGTCCGCCGCTGCGGAATACAGTTCCAGAACTATCGTCCCTCCGCCGCGGTTTACGATGTCTTCGGCCTTTAGATTGTGCCTGTGCATCGGACTGATCTGATCGCGGCGCGTAATCATGATTTTTTCCGCATAGAGCAGTCCGCCGCCCTTGCCGAGGTCGCCGATCTCGCCGTTGCGCACCGTAAATAGAAAAAGCCCGAACTCGGCGAAGTTCCCGCGACCGTAGTCCGTTATGTCCCAGCCGAGCCTTGCGCTGAATATGCGCGAGCCGGATTTTTCTCGCAGCTTGTCGGGGCTAAGATACGCAAAGGGCGGCAAGTGAAATCCGAAGGATCTCATAAACTCGTCGCCTTCGCGAAGGATATTGTTGACTTCGGATCGTTTCATGAATGCCTCCGTTTTCCATTTAATCGGCCAATTCGGCGAATCCTCGACCTTGAGTATCGGCGCGGACCGCGAAAAAACAATCTTGGATGCAGACGGCTTTCCGGCCGCATGCGTCCGGCCGTTGCATTCCTGCAACCATCCGATACGCGAATCCGGCTTGCTCGAACGAACGATCCCGCCGATTGCGTCGCCGGCTATCGCGCATTGCAAGCCCTAAAATTGCGAAATTGTCAATTTCCGCGCCGGCCGCGTTCCAATTCGCATTCTCGCGCTAGATTCGGGGTCGCGGCGGCGCATTCCGCGTCCGTCGCGCGACAGGCGTTGACGCGAAACCGGTTCCCGCCTAAGTCCGCAGCAGGAAATTCGCTCGGAGACCGGTTTTCGTTTTCCGCGGGGCGGCATTGGAATAAGGTCGCGCGAACCAAATTCGGACTTTCTTTTCCGGCGGCTTTCGATTTTGAAGCGAGCTAGCGACGGCCGCGCCATGCGCGCGGGCTCCCGGAGGCCTGCGATGACGGGAATAGCATTTCACAAGATGCACGGACTCGGCAACGATTTCGTCGTCCTGGATTCGCGCGGCGGCGACAGACTCGCCGGACCTGATCTCGCCAGGACGCTCGCCGACCGCCGACGCGGCATAGGATTCGACCAGCTGGCCGAAATTACCGACTCCGGAGTCGCGGACGCTCGGCTGGAATTTCTTAACGCCGACGGCTCCGCGTCCGCGGCCTGCGGAAACGCCACGCGCTGCATCGCTCGCAAATTGATGCGCGAATCCGGCAAATCCGAAGTGAAACTGGAAACCGAGCGCGGCGTCCTCGAGTGCGTGGACGGCGGCGACGGCCGAACAATCGTCAACATGGGCCGGCCCCTGCTGGATTGGAAAGACATTCCTCTTTCGAAAGACGTCGATACGCTTTCGCTGCCCATGCCCGGAAATCCGTCGGCCGTCGGCATGGGAAATCCGCACTGCGTATTCTTCGTCGACGACTGCGAGAGCGTCGATCTCGCAACCCAGGGGCCGAAGTACCAATCCCATCCCCTTTTTCCGGACGGCGCCAATGTCGAATTCGCGACCGTATTGTCCTCCCGCCTCGTAAGGATGCGCATCTGGGAGCGAGGCGCGGGCATAACGCTCGCTTCCGGGTCCGGGTCGTGCGCAACGGCCGTGGCGGCGGCGAGGCGCGGCCTCGCCGAGCGCAAGGTTTCGATAAGAGTCGACGGCGGCACGCTTGACATCGATTGGCGAGACGACGGCGTTTGGATGACCGGGCCGACGGCGCATGTCTTCGACGGAAGGCTATCGCCGGAATTTGTCGAGGCGAGTTCATGAGCGCGGCCGGAACTAGACACTCGGCTCTTGGATGCCGCCTCAACGCGTATGAATCGGAAGCGATGAAGGACCTGTCCGCCAGCGCGGGCCTCGAGGACGCGGTCGTCGTGAATACTTGCGCCGTTACCGCCGAGGCCGTGCGCAAGTCGAAGCAGGCAATCAGAAAGCTTGCGCGGCAGCACCCCGGCGCGCCAATGATCGCTACCGGATGCGCGGTTCAGATTGAACCGGAGTCGTTCGCATCCATGGGCGAAGTCGACGCAGTGGTCGGAAACGGACGAAAGCTCGTTCCCGACACGTGGCGGAAGCTAGCGGCTTCGAGACGCGGGGGAGCGATTTCCGGGGCCTGGCATGTGGACGAGATCATGTCGGAATCCAAGTCGCCGGTCCATTCGATTTCGGGCTTCGGCGGACGAGCGAGAGGCTATGTTCAGGTTCAAAACGGCTGCGACCACAGGTGTACGTTCTGCATAATTCCCTTCGGACGAGGAAATTCAAGGTCCGTTCCGGTCGCGGACGTGGTCGAGCAAGTCAAGTCCCTCGTCGGCGGCGGCTTCAACGAAGTCGTCCTCACCGGAGTGGACCTAACTAGCTGGGGCGAAGACTTGGCGGGAGGCAGGCGCCTCGGCGATCTTGTAGCCGCGGTCCTCGCTTCAGCGCCCGATCTGCCGAGATTGCGGATTTCATCCATTGATCCGGTCGAGGCGGACTCCGAGCTTATGGGGGTGCTGGCAAGCGAAAAAAGGCTCATGCCGCACCTGCATCTGTCGCTTCAATCCGGCGACAATATGATTCTCAAGCGCATGAAGCGACGACATTCGCGCGAGGATGCCATTTCATTCTGCGAGGAGGCCAGGCGGCTCCGCCCGGAAATCGCTTTCGGCGCCGACTTGATCGCGGGATTTCCGACCGAGACCGAATCCATGTTCGAAAATACCTTGGCATTGATCGAAGAATGCGGTCTAACCTGGCTTCACGTATTCCCGTTCAGCAAGCGGGTCGGAACTCCCGCCGCGCGCATGCCGCAGATAGCCGGAGAAGCGATCCGCGACCGCGCTACAAGATTGCGGTCGGCTGGACACCTGCGCGTCCAGCGACTTTTGGACGATCAAAAGGGACGGCGGCTTCGGGTCCTCATGGAAACGCCCCGCTTGGGCCGCGCGGAGAATTTCGCCGAAGTCGAATTCAGCGAAGCTCGGCTGCCCGGCCGGCTTGTCGAAGCGGATATATATGCTCGAACCGATACCAGGCTACTGGCTTCGGATGGCTCCGCCTCCAGCGCCGAACCCACGGGCATGTCGGAAAGACGCTCCTAATCGCAGGCTGCGAGAATTGGGAAGTCCAGGCCGGTCGGCGGGCTCGGGCGGAATTGTTCGAACTGCAATTCCGAAGCGAGCTCAGGCGGGCGTTTTTCTCGGCAATTTTGCCGAAGAAAATTTCTTTGCTCTCGCCGGGATCGTTTTAGGATATCAAGGACCGGAACATCGTTCGGAAAGAGCCGCGAAAGACGGAATAGCATGCGAGACCGCAAGAAACGGGATCTTTGGGGAGGATCCGGTTGGCGGAAGTCCGAATATTGCCGGGCGAAACGGGGATTCCAAGTGAATGAACTGCATTTGGCTTATTCCGGAAGCGCCTGAACTCGGAATTTTGCGCGGGTTAATCGACCGACTCGCTTCGGTCGGCGGCGGACCTCGATTCGAACCGCATGTTACGATCCTAAGCGGAATCGCGTTGGACGCGGCAGACTTGAAGGATCGGCTGAAATCCGATTTGGAAAAGTTCCCGAAATTCGAAATTTCCCTGGCCGCGACGGAAACGGGAACGGATTTTTTCAAGGCGTTCTATCTGGTTCCGGAACCATCCGAGATTCTTGACAGTCTGCGCCGTCGCGCCGAAAAACTTGCGGAGCCGGATTTGATAGTCAGCCGGTTCGATCCGCACATTAGCCTGGCCTACGGCAATTTCGCCGATACGGAACGGCAGCGAATGCGGGAAATAACCGACCGCGCCCTTCCCCTTGCTGTTCGGTTCAAGCGAGCTTCAGTCGTCCGCGCCGCCGGCTCCATTCCCGTCGCGTCTTGGACTCCTGTCAATTCAATTTTCTTCAAGTGCGATCTGCTCGAAGATTCGAGCGGCTGAATCACACGGCGGCCTCCCGCCTTGCTAGGGAAGTCGGTCTGCGAAGCTATCTGCGGCCGCCGAAAGGAAATTTCGGAACACTTCCCGCCTGATTTCCGAGCGCGCGCAGGTTTTGCAGTTCCTGGTGCATTCCGCCGCCCGGGTCCGTCGCTTGGCTCATCGCCGCCATTTCTCCGGCGCCGGGCGTCCTGCCCAGCAAGGATGCCATTGCGCCTTTGAATCCGCCTTTCGAGATTTTCTTGGTCACGTCGGCCATCACGCGGTGTGACTTTAACAGCTTGTTGAGATCGGAGACCTCCTGGCCGGCCCCCGCGGCAATTCTTTTCCTTCTGCTCGCCTGCAGAATCTTGGGATTCGCTCTTTCCTGGCGCGTCATGGAGTTGATCAGCGCGATCTGCCGCTTAACGAAATTACTGTCCATGGCGGACTCTTCCGCCGCCTTCGTGACCTTGCCCATACCGGGAATCAGCGAGGTAATGTTGCCGAAGCCGCCCATTTTTTCGATGTTTTCCAGCTGATCGCGGAAGTCGTTCAAGTTGAACTGGCCCTTCTGGATGCGCCGCATCATCCGTTTGCTCTTCTCCTGCTCCAGTGTCGCGGCAGCTCTCTCGACGAGGGACACGATGTCCCCCATGCCCAGGATTCGACCGGCGATGCGCTCCGGTTCGAACGTGCCGAGAGCATCCAGCTTTTCGCCCGTCCCGATGAATTTTATTGGCTTTCCGGTAATGGCGCGCATGCTCAGCGCCGCGCCGCCTCTGCCGTCGCCGTCCATTCTTGTAAGCACGACGCCGGATATCCCGACCTTGCCGTCGAATTCGCTTGCGACATTGACGGCATCCTGCCCCGTCAGGCCGTCGACGACGAGAAGCGTCTCGCGGGGGGCCACGGCGTCCCTCACTTCCAAAATCTCGTCCATCATCAATTCGTCGATATGCAGGCGCCCGGCGGTATCGAGAAAGAAAACGTCGAATCCGTTTAGCGCGGAATGCTGCATCGCGCGCTTGGCGATCTGGACGGCGCTTTGCCCCGGAATGATCGGCAGAGTTTCTATGCCGGCCTGGCGGCCCAGCACGTCCAGCTGCTCCATGGCCGCCGGTCGCCGGGTATCAAGCGAAGCCATCAGAACGCGCTTGCCATCCGATTCAGCGAGGCGCTTCGCAACTTTAGCGGTCGTCGTGGTCTTGCCCGATCCCTGCAGCCCGACCATGAGAACCGGCGCCGGCGGGTTTGCGATCTTCAGGCTTCCGTCTTCGCCTTCGCTTCCGGCTAGAACCGAAATCAATTCGTCGTGGACGATCTTTATCACCTGGTTGCCCGGCGCGACGGAGCGCATGACCGCCTGACCGGTCGCTTTGCGCTGAACCGACTTTACGAAGCTCTTGACCACGGGAAGCGAGACATCCGCTTCCAGCAGCGCCAGCCTTACTTCTCGAAGCGCCGCGGAGACATCCTCGTCGGTTAGAACGCCCTGGCGGGTCAGATTATCCAGGACGCCGGAAAGGCGACCGGAGAGATTTTCGAACATGCTTCTATTCCCTGGTTTCGGTCCGATGCGGCAATGCCGGGAAATTGCCTTGCCCAGGCATTTCCGCGCGGCACGCTCGCGATAATCCGGTTGCGAGCCGCATGCAAAGACATGCGCCTCGGTATCCGTTCATCTAGGCGAAATCCGCGCTTCGGTCAACTTTCCCGGCGAAAGAATTCAGGAGGCTAGCCCGGAATTCGCGGCTGCCGTCATTTCGCCTTGCCCGACCCGATCAGCCACGCGCCGAGCGCCGGAAGCAGGACCACGGCGCCGATCATGTTGACAAGGAACATGAAGGTCAGCACCGTGCCCATGTCGGCCTGGAACTTGAGGGGCGCCGCGATCCATGTCGCGACACCCGCCGCGAGCGTCAAGCCGGTAAGAACAACTCCGGCTCCCGTCGTGGCGAGAGTTCTTTCGTAGGCTTCGGCGAAGTCGAGACCCTCTCCAAGGTGAGCGCGCAGCCTTCCGTATATATAGATTCCATAGTCGACGCCGATTCCGACTCCCAGCGCCGCGACCGGAAGGGTCGAGACCTTGAGGCCGATCTCGAGCAGGACCATTAGAGCGTAGGCAAGGATGGAGACGCCGGCCAGCGGCACGATGATGCACAATGTCGCGCCCACCGAGCGGAAGGAAATCAGGCAAAGGGCGATGACCGCCGCGTAGACGTAGGCGAGAATCGGAAATTGGGACGCCTCGACTTCCTCGTTGGTCGCCGCCATGACTCCGATATTGCCGGCTGCGAGGCGGAAGGAGATCCTTTCGCCGGAATTCAAGGCATTGAATTCCTTGACGGCGCCTACGACGCGCTCAATGGTCTCGGCCCTGTGGTCGGCCGTAAATATCGACACCGGCATGACGCTGCAGTCCTGGTTGAGCAGGCCGCTGCTGGTCGGAACCGGGGATACGGATTGAACGAGCATATAGCTGTTGCGCGGCAAAGTTTTCCACTTAAGGCTGCCCTCGTTCCAGTTCGAGTTGATGTTTCGGGCGACCCCCGCCAGCCCGCTTACGGATTGAACGCCGTCGACGTTGAGCATGTGCCACTCGAATTCGTCGAGAGTGCGCATCACGTCGTATTCGATGCAGCCCTCCGCGACGGTCTCTGAAATCACCGTCAGCACATCGACGCCGATTCCGAAATTCTCTGTAATCACGGCCGAGTCCAGATTGTACGCGGATTCGGCCCGGAGCTCCGGCACGCCCCTGTGCTCGTCGCCTACCCTGACCTGCGGCGCAAGATACGCGCCGCCCGCGAGCAGCAGCGCCGCGCAGCCGATGACGACGGCCGCCGGGCCCCGGCGAGCGACTCGCGCCAAGAGAGACCAAGCCGGCCGAAGGCGGCGGTCTCCCGCCAGCGCCGAGAGGCGCGCTTTTTCGTCGGCGTCGAAGTACGACAGCAGTACCGGCAGCAAGACGAGGTTCGTCAGAATGATCGCGGCGATTCCGAGACTGGCGGTGATCGCGATCTCCCTTATGACCTGAACCTCGATCAGCGAGATCGTGATGAATCCCACGGAGTCGGAAACGAGCGCCACCGCGCCCGGAAACAGCAGGCGGCGCACGCTCGCGCCGGGCGCGGCCCCCCGCCCCCGCGCGGACCGACCTCACCATTTGCACGCCGTGGCTTACGCCGATCGCGAACACCAGGAAAGGCAGAAGAATGGACATCGGATCAAGGCCGAAGCCGAGCGCGGTAACCCCGCCAAGCTGCCATACGACGGCTATCAGGGAGCACAGTATCGGCGGGGCCGTCAGCCGTATCGACCTCGTGTAGAAAAAAACGAAGAACGCGGTGATTAGGAACGTCACGCCGAAGAACGCGACGACCTTGATCGCGCCGTCCGCGATATCTCCCACGACCTTGGCGAAGCCTACGATGTGAACGTCCACCTCCGTCCCGAATTTGGCGAGGGAATCGCCGCGAATCCGCTCCAGATCGCCCGCCACCTCGAAGTAATCCAGCCGCTCGCCGGTGACGGGACTGAATTCCTGAAGCTTGGCCGATACGATGGCTCCTGAAAAATCGTTCGCGACCAGGCGGCCGACTATGCCGGCCTTGACGATATTCTCCCTCACCCTCGCGAAGCCGGCGTCGGTAGGCTCGAAGTCCGGCGGCATCACGTTTCCGGCGGTCATTCCGTCCTCTACGACTTCAATGAAGCGAACGTTCGGCGTGAGAATGGAAAACACCTGGGCTCGATCGACGCCGGGCAAGAAGAAAGTCGCGTCCGTAACCTCCTTCAGCGCGGAAAAGAATTCGGGCGAGAAGATATCGCCCTCCCGCGCCATTACCGCGATCACCACCCGGTCCGCCCCGCCGAACTCTTCCCGGTACTCGAGAAACGTCTCCATGTATTCGTGCTTTACAGGCACCAGCTTTGTAAAGCCCGCATCTATCCGCAGACCGGACGCAAGCCATGCCATCGCGACTGTTGCGAGCGCGAATGCCAGAAGCACCAAGCGGCGCCTCGCGAACAGGATTTTTTCTACGGCCGCGATCATGGATCCGGCGAATGCGCCGCCGGCGTCGCTCCCGCCGAGGAATATCGGCTTGCCGGAGGCGAGACTTGCATTGAATCGTCATTCATCGAGAGCAAAACGTTCGATGCCGAACTCGCCGACCAGCAGCACGCTCCGGTCGCCAAGCGGAAGGGCTGCCGAGATTCCCTTTCGCGTCGGCAGCTGGTGTGTCGAAAAGCTGCGGCCGCCGTCCAAGCTGGCAAGCAAAGTGCCTTCCAGCCCCGTAACAAGGATCAGGCCGGAGCGCAGGCGTATTGCGCCGGTCAAGGTGGCGCGCGTGCCGGTGTCGATTCTGGTCCATGTTTCGCCCCCGTCCCCCGAGCGAAACAAGTTTCCCTTCAGTCCCGTCAGCAGCACCTCGTTGTCCTCGAATGCAAGTCCGCCGAACCACGAGCCGCCGTAGGGGGACGGAAGCTCTTGCCAGGATTCGCCGCCATCGACGGACTTGTAGGCCACTCCCGCCTCGGCGGCGATATACATGCGCCGGGGGTCGAGCGTCGTCCCTTCAGCCGGTATCAGCGCATTCAAGTGAAAGTCGTCCTCGCTGATCGTACGCGCCGACCAGGTTTCGCCGCCGTCGTCCGTGGCAAGGAAGTATCCGTAGGCGCCGATCGCGTACCCCGATCTCTCGTCGCGAAACCAAACATCGAGAAGCGGAAGCTCCTCTTCCGGAGCCCGGTGCGCGACCGACCAGGATTCGCCGCCGTCGCCCGTGCGCAGAATCACCGCGTCGTGCCCTACCGCCCAGCCGGTTTGCTCGTCGCGCATATGGACGGCGGTCAGCAGTACGCGAACAGGAACTCGCGCCTGCGTCCAGCTATCGCCCCCGTCGGAGGAAATCAGGATATGCCCGCGGTCGCCGACCACGACTAGGCGCGACCCCGCCGCGGCGCCGTCCAGCAGGAGTGATTCGGCGGCGAGCGGCGCCGCGACCGCATCTTCGGCTCCCGTCTCTGCAGGCAGGGCGAGCGACAGCAAAGTCGCCGCCGCGGCCCATCGGAAAGCGCGGGAGGCTTGCATCGAGAGCTTGCGAAGCCGGGACGGGCGCGGCCCCGCGGTCGAGCACCGGGCTATTCCGCTTCGCGCAATCCGCTTGCGGATGCGGAGCAAACGCGACGAGGCTTTAAAACTCGGCGCATTGCATGCATTCCGGGTCATCGTCGCGAGCGAATGCTCGCGCATCTTCCGGCTGTCGGTCGATTTACCGCCTTGCGCCGGGTCGCCGCCCGGAAGATCGAGGTCACTTGAATTCTCGGCGCCGCCTTAGCTAGCCGTCTCGGGCATCAGCGCCGCCCTTCGCGGCGAATGGCGTTCGGCGTGAAGTCGCGGGATTTCAGCTTCCTGTCCCAAGTGCACATCGGGAATTCGTTGTCGAGTCCGTACGCGAGGTAGCGCCTGGCCTGCAGATCGGTATGCACTTCCAGCGTCGGCCACATTAGCGGCTTTTCGTAGTAATTGATGACATGGCCTTCCGACACGCGCCACAGCTGATTCCGATTGTCGTATATGTCGACGACGAGAATTTGCCAGGAGTCCTCGTCGACATAGAACGTTCTCCTTTTGTAGAGGTGCGACGCGCCGCTCTTCAGTGTCGCTTCAACGACCCAGACCCGGTGCAGTTCGTAGCGCAGCAAGTTCGGGTTGACGTGCAGCGGCTTTAGAATGTCGCTGAATGAGACCCTTCCGCTATGGAGCCTATAGGAATTGTAGGGCACGTATAGTTCGCGCTTGCCCACGAGCTTCCAGTCGTATCGGTCCACTGCTCCGTTGAACATATCAAGCTGGTCGGCCGTGCGCAGCCCGTCCGAGGTGGTGCCCGGGTTATCGTAGGCGATGTTCGGCGCGCGCCGGACTCGGCGCTGTCCCGGGTTGTAGGTCCATGCGTTGCGCGGCTGGCGAACCTGGTTCATCGTCTCGTGCACCAGCACGATGCCGCCGGCGAGACGCGCGGGCGCAATCGTCTTTTGCTTGTACAGGATCATCGTATTCCCGAGTTTCTCGACCGTCATGTTTGGAAGCGAATAGCGCAGCTCGACCTCCAGGCTTTGCTTTACCAGGCTGTAGTCGCCGCCGCGCGTAACCGCGGCTTGGCCTATGGTGCACGCCACCGATTCGCCCCTGTAGCGCAGCAAGTGGTTCCACATGACTTCGAGGCCGTTCCTTGGGATGGGAAACGGAATCCCGATCACGGCATTGCCTACGCCGTTGCCGCTGTCGACTAGGCGCGCGGTGGCGGCCGTTCGGCGAGTTGCGTCGTAAATCCGTTTCGGCACGGATGCGCTGCGTCGGGTGGGATAGACCGGCATTCGGAAGCTGGGATATGTTTCCAGCATTTTCTGGTGGCCGACCGAAAGCCTGCTGCGATATTTTTCGAGGTTGGAGGGGCCTATGACGAATAGCGGCCGATCGCGGGCAAAGGGGTCGCGGTGGTGTTCGCCGACCCTGTAGCCGGCCGGCGGCCTCGTGATGCCGCCGTCCCAGCTTGGAATAGTGCCGGCGGCGTTGCCTGCGCGCTCGCCTCCGAGCGGAGTTAGATTCTTTCCGAGCCGCGCGACCTGGTCGGCCGATAATTCCGCCGACGCGCTGCCGGCGATGGCGCAGCCGAAAGCCAGCGCCGCGCAGAATCGAATTGCCGACGATTTGTCTATCACGGGAATTTTCATAGCTTTTGCCCTTAGAACGAATATTTCACGGAGGCGTAGGCGAAGTCGCGGTCGCTCAAATCATTGCCGTCGCCGGCATAGAAAGTTACGCCGACATCGGCTTGCCAGCTGCTTAGATAGTCGGCGCGAATCCCGATGTTGAAGCCGGTCCGTCCCTCGATGAACGGCCCGCTTGGCGCGGGGCTGTTGCCGTGGACATCGTGCAGGAATTGCGTATAGGGATGGAGGTTGACGGAGCCGATCGCGTTGAGGTAGTCAAGCCGCGCGGCAATGCGATACCCCCAGGAATTCATGTCGGCGTCGGCATCTCTCAGTGAAAGAATCCCGCCGGCCGCGCTTTCCAGCGGCATAACGGCCTTGTCCGGCATATTGTGGACATGCATAAGCGCGGCCTCGGACACTAGGACAACGCCGTCGGCGCCGAGCATGGGACCGAAGACTTTTGTCGCAGTAAGCTGAAACTGGCTTACGTCCCGCCTGATGTATCCCTTCACCGTCTCCGGCCTGTAGCTCTGGAGGTAGGCCGGCAGCAAGGCCGGGTTTTGGTTGGCAAGCGTTAAAGCCGTAATGATCGGAGTCAGCCCGTCACCGATAACCGCCCGTTCGGCCCGCTGCAGAGGCACGCCTTGCCGCTGCGAGTATTCGCCCTGCAGGGCCCAGCCGGAAGTGCCGAGCACGGTATTGAAGCTCAAGCCGAAAAGCTTGACGTCTTCCGGATACTCGATGAAGTACTGGCTGGTCTTCGCGAACCGATCAATTGCCATGGCCTGCGCAATTCCGCTCACGGTTTCAGTCGCGGTTCTCTGTATGAAACTCGGTACATTCTCGGGAGCAAGCAACCCGGCGGCAACCAATCCCTGGGCAGCCATCGTCGCGGAACTCGCCGCGGCCTGGCTGGTAGCGGAACCGGGCGCTGCCACGGCCTGCGCTGCGGCGAGACCCGCCTGAATGCCTTCGATACCGCCCGTTGCACCGCTAACTACGGGGAGGCGGCTATGGTAGTTCATAAAATAAAATCCGAAATCGGTTTCATTTAGATCTTCCGCCAGATAGTGAACCGCCAATCCCCACTGGCCGGCATCGGGGGGAGTGCTGTCGGGGCCGCGTCGCACTGAAGCGAAGTCCCGGTCAAACTCGGGCTGCCGAGGCTGCGGCGCACTGACGACGCCTAACTGAGGGTGCCTTGTCATGAAATTGTCGAGGTCGGTATTAATAGCGGGCGTCAGAGGTCCGAATCCGAACCCGCGGTCGGATACGCCCGGGATATTCGAAATTACGGCCTTCCTCGCCCCGGCGCCCACATAGTCCGTTGTCGAGAAATAGCTTCCGACGGGGTCGATTCTGGTTTTCTGCCAATCCAGTTGATAGAATCCCTCGAATGAAAGAACATCGTTAGGGGCAAACGATGCCGAAATCATCGAAACCGGAAGCAGCGCATCTCGGAGCTCCGCGCCCGGCAGCCTCAGCTTACCGATGTCGAAAGGGTTGATGGCGTTGATGCCGTTCGGGATAAATGTGCTTTCGCCCCAGTTGAGCACATGCTTGCCAAGCCGGAAATCAACGTAGCCGCTGTCTGAATCGAACGAGGCGGTAACGTAGGCGTCCAGGATTTCGAGATCGCTGCCGACGCCGGTAGTAACTCCCGGGTGCGACGACGTGCGATCCCTGAAACCGAGCCTGTTTTCGAAATCTAGGTACCCTGTCGCCCGGACGAACGCACCGAAATTTCCGAAGCTGAGGTCGAGATCGGAAGTGAATTTGGACGTGTTGCTTACGAGGCTATCGTCGTCGTAATTCAAATTGCCGTCATTGCTATTGACCTTCCCGGCGAGCTCGCCGTTCGGCTTCTGGAGGCGGAAAGTTACTCCATGCGAAATCGTCGTATCCAGGCTTCCCTGGAATAAATCATCGCCGAACTCGAAAGCGTTCGCCGGCGACGCGAGGTACGGGCCGCCCGAAGCCGCCAGGGCAGCGGCGCAGGCCGCTGCGGCAAATCGGCTGGATTTCCCTTTAAATAAGCTTGGATATCGGCGTTGGCGATTACGGTGCGCTCCGCTCGCATTTCGAATCGTCCAAGACGGTGACTGCGGAACTGCGCAATTGCCCGCTCCGACCTCGTCGGCGCCGGCCATGCCGATTCCGAAAACGGGCTCCGCGCTTCCCTGCCTGCGCCGCGGCGGCGCAAGCGAACGATTAATCTTGTCTTGGAAACGCGGCATTTCGTCGGCCCCCCTAGCAGACTCGGCGCAGTGCCGACGCATTCTGCTCACTCATGATCGAGAGCACTAGCGGAATTCTCGTGCATCCCTACCTGCTCGCATTTCCGAAATGATGAAATCAAAATTTGCGGATGTCAATAGCATCGCAATAATTTGCAGGAATCCTGCCGACCCGCCGCGCTTTCAACGGAAATCGCGGCTTGCGCCGAAACCGCGCCTAATTGCTCGGGACAAAGAAGGAATTGCGAGAATGCGAGCCTTGCGCGCCGCATGCAGGTTCCGGCGCGCTATTCCGGCGGCATCCGCCGGTCCTGGAAAATATTTGCATGCTATGCGCCTGTTTTGCGCTTGCATGCGGGGTTCATTTCGCTATTGGTTCAGGACAGGTCAATAACGGCGTCGACCGCTTGATGCCGGATTTGGAGAAAGGCGAAGAATCCGCCGGATTTCGGAGCTAGAAATTACAGGAGAAATCAATGCTGTCATCGAATAAATCCGCGAACTTGACGCGACGCGCTGCGCTGGGAGGGCTTGGAGCCGCAGCCGGTTCAGCCCTGTTGCCGACCTCTTCGGAATCAAGCTTCATAGCCGTCGCCAACGCAGCCGACGGGACGGCCAAGATAAGCATGCAGCTCGGATGGCTCGCGTCCAACGGCATTGCGGGCGAAGTCTGCGCCAAGCGAATGGGATACTACGACGAACTCGGCATCGAGCTTGAAATAACGCCCGGGGGACCCGGCGTCGACGGCGTCGCATCGGTGGCCGCCGGCCGAGCTCAAGCAGGCCAGCTGTCGTCGAGCCCGTCGCTCATGCTCGCGCGATCGGCGGGAATTCCCGTAAAGGCTTTCGCCGCAGGCTATCAAAAGCACCCCTTCACCTATTTCTCACTGGCCGCCAATCCGATTTCCCAGCCGTCCGACATGGTCGGCAAGACGATCGCGACCCAGCCAACCGCCGTTATTCTCCTTAGGGCGCTACTGGCCAAGAACGGCATAGCGGAGGACCAGGTCGAGGTCGTCAACATGGGCAGCGACATGAATCAGCTCATGACAGGCCAGGCGCACGCGGTAACCGGATGGCTGACCAATACGAACGCGTTGAAAATTCTTGGCGACGATCGAGTCGACATGATGCTGTGGGATGCCGGCATCCAGCTCTACGCGAACGTCTTCTACACCACCGACGAGGCGATCGAGAACGATTCCGACGCGCTCGCGCGGTTCCTTACCGGTTCGGCCATGGGATGGGGCTACGCCAAGGACAATCCCGAGGAAGCCGCCAATCTTCTGGTCGCGGAGTACCCGAATCTCGATCTCGCGAGCGAGCTGGAAGCTATCGGCCCGGTTCTTGGATTTAGCTTCAACGACACGACGGCTCGGGACGGATGGGGCGCGATGAACACAGAGAATTGGGCCGCGCAGATTCAGACCTACGCCGGACTCGACCAGTTCCAGGGCGACGTTCCGGAAATCGACGACGTGATGACGCTCGAAATTCTCAATGCCACTTCGGAAATTCGAATGAAAGTTGGCTGATACGCGTCCAATGCGGAACAGTATTTCGCCGGGCCGGGATTCAGCGGCTCGCCGAAGCGCCCGGGACATCGCCATCGCCGTCAGGAACGCCTCCGTTGAATTCGGCGAGGGCGAGGATGCGGTGGTGGCGCTGTCGGATGTAACGATCGATTTCAACGCCGGCGACTTCGTAACGATCATCGGCCCTTCCGGCTGCGGCAAATCGACGCTCCTAAGGCTGGTCGCGGACCTCGTGCCGCCAAGCTCCGGCTCTGTGGAAGTATTCGGCAAATCCCCGGAAGAGGCCCGGCTCGCGCGGGAATTCGCGTTCGTTTTCCAGGACGCCACGCTGCTTCCCTGGCGATCCGCGCTCGACAACGTCCGCCTGCCGCTTGAAATCGGCGGCGGCGGCGCGCTCGAACAGCAGGCCGCGCCCGATGAGCTGCTGCGCCTCGTACGCCTCGACGGGCGCGAGAACGCCCTGCCCCACGAGCTGTCGGGAGGCATGCGGCAAAGGGTCTCGATCGCCCGCGCGCTGGTTTGCCGGCCGAAAATCCTATTGATGGACGAGCCGTTCGGCGCGCTCGACGAAATCACGCGCGACAATCTCAATCAGGAGCTTCTCCGCATCTGGCGCGAAACCGGAACGACGATTCTTTTCGTAACCCACTCTATTCCCGAAGCCGCCTTCCTAGGCCGGCGAACGCTCGTCCTGTCCTCTCATCCGGGACGGGTTCTGGACTACTTCGCCATCGACCTGCCCGACGACCGCAGGCTCGCGATCCGCGACAGCATTGAATTCGTCGAGGTTACCGGGCGGCTTCGGAAATTGCTGGAGAAAGCGGCGTGAGCGCCAGAGCGGCTAGCGGAAGGACCGGCCGATGGAAGGAGCGGCTGCCGGCGGTCGCCGCCGCCGCGGGGCTGGTTCTGGCATGGCATCTACTGGTCGTTCTGCTCGAAATCCCCCAGTTCATCGCGCCCGGGCCGCTGGACGTGGCCGCTACGTTCGTAGAGCGCGGTCCGATTTTGTGGCGTAATTTCTGGCCGACGTTTTTCGAAGCCGTCGCCGGTTTCGCGCTCGGCAATTCGATCGCGATCATTCTCGCGGTGGTATTCGTGCATTCGCGCCTCGCGGAACGCGCCTTCTATCCCATCGCCGTTTTCGTCAATACGATTCCGATTCTCGCTATCGCGCCGATCCTCGTGCTTCTGCTGGGCAACGGGTACGCGCCCAAGATCGTGATTGCAGCTCTGATTTGCTTTTTTCCGACGCTCGTCAACATGGTTCGCGGACTCAACGCGATTTCGCCCCAATTGGGCGAACTTATGCGCGTTCTTTCGGCTAGCCAGAGGGAGATACTCTTCAAGGTTCGGCTTCAGGCATCGCTGCCGTATCTTTTCGCGGCGCTTAAAATCGCTTCGACCACGTGCGTTATCGGCGCGATCGTCGGCGAATGGATCGGTTCGAACTACGGCCTGGGCTCGCTGATCATCGAAGCGACTTACAACTTTCGCTCGCCGCTGCTTTATGCGACTGTATTTCTAGGCGCAGGGCTTGCGGTGATGTTCTTCACGATAACTGCGCTGGTCGAGCGCCTGGTCCTTCGCTGGCCTACGGCGGCGCAATAATTCAATCAAGGAGTTAGCCATGTCTATTCAAGAATTGGTCGCGACAAGGCGCGGTGCCGTTCCCGTAAAGGGCAAGAGCGATGTCCTTGTCGTAGGGGGCGGACCCGCGGGCATTTCGGCGGCGGTATCGGCGGCGCGCAACGGCGCCAGCGTCACGCTGGCGGAGCGCTACGCCTATCTCGGCGGACTCGCGTCCGGCGGCATGGTTCTCGTGCTCGACGACATGCACAACGATACCGAGATTTCGGTTCGCGGCCTCGCGATGGAAATCATCGACCGGATGGAGACGAAGAGACTCGCGGTTTACCCGCCCGAATCGGATCGCGACCCGAGCGTGCGCCAGACCGGCCAAATGTGGCAAAAATGGGCGCGATGGGGAGTCTTCGACTTTCACACTCATTCGCTGCCGCATCCGATAATCTTCGCCGTGTCCTTCGACCCGGACGGATTCAAGCAGGCTTCGCTCGACATGGTATCGGAAGCCGGCATCGATCTTCGCCTGCATTCATGGTTTTCCGAAACCATAACGGCGGACGGCGCCGCGAAGGGAGTTGTCGTCGAGACCAAGGAAGGACGGCAGGCTCTTCTCGGCGATGTCGTGATCGACGCGACCGGCGATTTGGATGTCGCCGCTTCCGCCGGCGCCGACTTCGTCAAGGGCGCGTTCATTCTGACGACCGTTTCGAGGTTCGGCGGAGTCGACACCGACGAGGCGGAGCGATTCCAGTTCGGAGAGCCCGAGCGATTCGAAGAGATCGAAAGCAAGGCAAAGTCGATTATCGGCGGATGCTGGAATTTCTGGTGGCTCAAAACGCCTCTTCCGGGCGTGGTTTGGCTCAATTGCCCCCATATGACGGGACTGGACGGACTCGCGGTCGGCGATCTGGTCAAGGCTGAAATCGAGGGACGGCGCAGAATTCAGAACCTGCTTGAATACGCGAGAGGCAACGTGCCGGGATTCAAGAACGCCTATATCGTCGATTTCGCGCCGCAAACCGGCGTGCGGCAGACTCGGCTTCTAAAAGGCGAGTACGTGGTCAAGAAATCCGACATCACGAAGCGCGTGCACTTTCCCGACACCGTCTGCCGCGGCCGCGACTACTACACGCCGTACCGCGCGCTGGTGCCTCGCGAGGTCGACCAGCTTCTCGTCGCCGGGCGCCACTATTCGGCGACGCCGCAGGCGCAGAAGACGAGCCGAGAAATCCCTCCGTGCATGGCGATGGGGGAGGCCGTCGGCATCGCCGCCGCTCAATCCCTGTCCGCGGGCGTGGCCGTGCGGCGCGCGGATGTTTCCGCAATTCAGCGGCAGATGCGCGCTCAGGGAGCCGACCCGGGAGACGTGCCGTCCGACAACGCGCTATTCAGCGAGGCCGTCTGAATGAAAGCCGACGGAGACGACTGCGCAGCCCTTCCGCTGTCCGGCGTGCGCGTAATTGATTTTACGCAAGTCATGCTCGGCCCTTGCTGCACCCAGATGCTCGGGGACTACGGCGCCGACGTTATAAAGATCGAACGCGAAGGCCAGGGGGACATCTCCCGCTGGAGCATCGGCGAAGATCCGGACGGACTCAACAACCCGGTTTTTTGCAGCCTGAATAGGAACAAGCGGTCCGCCACCTTCAATCTGAAGACGGGGGCGGGGCGCGAAGCGATCGCGACGCTGGTCCGGACCGCCGACGTCGTGGTCAACAATTTCCGGCCCGGAGTTATGGAACGGCTCGGTTTCGGCTACGAAGACGTGAAGAAAATGAACCGCCGCGCGGTTTACGCGGTCGGAACGGGCTTCGGACTGGACGGGCCCTACGCCCACAAGGGCGGCCAGGACATTCTGGCGCAGGCGTTGACAGGCGTAATGCAGCGGCGCGCGGACCCATCCATTCCGCTGAATATCTATCCGACGGCGCTCGCGGACTATTCGGCGGGCATGCACCTGGTTCAAGGCATACTTCTCGCCCTGCTGCACCGCGAAAAGACTGGCGAAGGTCAGCTGGTTTCGGTTTCGCTCTTCAATTCAATGCTGTCGATGCAGATGCAGGAAGCCGCGATGCGCTTGATGCGCGACAAGGATCTTAACTGGGCGGCCATGCCTCTGACGGGGGTTTTCGTGACGGAGGACGGAGCCATCGTGATGGTAGGCGCGTTCAAGGAAAACCCGCTCCGCGAAATCTGCAAGGCGCTGGAAGTCGAAGACTTGTCGGCCAGGCCGGAATATGCCGATCTCGCAGCGCAGAGAGAGCGAAGGGAGGAATTGCAGTCGCTTTTCAGGGAAAAATTCGCGAAGGGAACGACGGAGCACTGGATTTCGCGCCTTGAAGGAGTCGACATTCTGTGCGCGCCGGTTCTGGACCTCGAACAGGCGCTCGAAAATCCGCAAACGAAGCACAACCGGATGATTATGGAGCTCGACCCGACCGCCGGGGGGCCCGTCAAGCTCGTCGGATCACCCATCGAAATGTCGGCGGCGCCTGTTCGGGCCAGGCTCGGCCCTCCCCGCCTGGGCGAGCACACGCGGGAGATCGGCCGGGAACTCGGCCTGATCGAGGCTGCCGAATGACCGTGGACTGCCGCATAGAGGACCGAGTTGCGCGGGTTACCATCAACCGGCCCGAGCGGATGAATGCGATAAATCCCGATGCCGAGCGCAGCTTGAATGAAATCTGGTCCGATCTCGAACGACGGGCCGATGTCCGATGCATCGTATTGACCGGAGCCGGCGAACGCGCTTTCTGCGCAGGAGCGGATATGAAGGATTCCGGCTCGTCGGACGGATTGTCCTACTGGGCCGAAAGCAGGCCCAATGGATTCGGCGGAATCGCGCTTCGGGAAAGTCTCGACATTCCGCTCATCGCCAGAGTGAACGGGTTCGCGCTCGGAGGCGGTTTCGAAATGGTTTTGGGAGCCGACATCGTGGTCGCCTGCGAAGAGGCAAGTTTCGGCTTGCCGGAGGCCAGCGTCGGCCGGCTGCCGCTGGACGGCGGGATGGTCATGCTTCCGCGCCTCGTTCCCCGCAACATCGCGCTTGGCATGATGCTAACGGCATCGCGCGCGAGCGCGGGGGAGATGGCCAAATGGGGCATTGTCAATGAAGTATCGACCCGACCCCGGCTCGACGAAGCCGTTGACGGATGGATCGAGAGAATTCTCGCTTGCGCGCCGCTGTCGCTTCGTGCCATCAAGCACAGCGTTCGGAAATTGGCCGGCATGCGCGCCAGGGATGCATCAAGGCTGAGGTCCGACCAGCTCGTCGCCGCTCTGGCGAGCGAAGACGCGCTCGAAGGCGTGGCGGCGTTCGTTGAAAGGAGAAAGCCGAGCTGGAAGGGGCGCTGAGTCGGCGAGGCGGAAGAGGACGTTTCGAATGACCTACGTTATCGCGGAGCCTTGCGTCGATATCAAAGACGGCGATTGCCTGCTCGTTTGCCCCGTGGACTGCATTTATGTCGGAGGCCGGATGATGTATATCCAGCCGGACGAGTGCGTCAATTGCGGCATCTGCGTTTCGGTGTGCCCGGTAGACGCGATATTCTGCGAAACCAATCTGCCGGAAACTTGGTCCGAATACCTTGCGATCAATCGCGATTTCTTCGGCGAGGACGCAACCGGATGGGGAGCGCCGGGCGGCTACGACGAAGAAGAGTTCGTTACCGACTTAGACGACCCGCGCATCGCCTCGCTGCCGAAGAGCGAAGCGGGCAGCGAAAGCGCGCCGGCCGCGTGACAATAGGCCGGTCGGGTGTCGACGGCTTTCGCGCGCGCCAGGACGACGGCGCCGTCAACGCATGAATACATACCGGCTCAATATCGAGCGCTCCCGACAGCGTCTTGAAAATTCGCCCGAACTCACGCCGCTCCGCTCAGTGCCCGGAGCGCTTGAATTCGCGACTCCACTTTCCGAACGTCGGCGCAAGGCCCCTCCGCAGCACGCACTCCAATAATGAGCGGTTGCCCGCCGCGGTTCTTCCCGGGGAGATATCCTTTCCCTGCGAAGCGTCCTCGACTCCGGACCGCATTCCGTCGGTTAGTACGCATCTTCTTCGGTCCATGATTCCGCTTCGATATTCCGACCGCCCGATAACTTTTCGGAACTCCTAGGCGGCATGGCAATCATGGAAGCGAGGCGAATCAAGGCCACTAATCAAAAGGCCCTAAATTCCTTGACTTCCGAACAACTCGAAAAAACCGATCCTACTTCATATTCACAACGTTCCGGCTTCCTGCGCGACTATAGCCGCAATTGTACCAATTGGCGCCTCTGGAATTCTTTCAGCCTCATGCCTTTAGAGCTCCCGGTCATTTAGCCGCAACTGAAGCCGTGCGAGCGAATGCATGCCGAGCCTTTTTGTCCATTCAAGTTTGGCGCGGTCTCCGTGAAGTTCGAGGTTCGGAAAGCGCGTAAACAGAGCCTTGAGTCCGACTTGCGCCTCGATACGCGCGAGCTGCTGGCCGAGGCACGAATGGATTCCCGTCGCAAACGACAAGTGGTAATTCGGACTGCGCGTTATATCCATCTCGAACGGGTTTTCGCGAACCCGAGGATCCCAGTTCGCAGCTCCGATGTGAACCATGATTGCGTCGCCCCGCTTCAATCGAGTCGATCCTATCTCCGTATCGGCGGTGACGAATCTCGGCTTCGTCAATTGAACCGGCGACACGAACCGCAGGAATTCTTCTACCGCAACGGGCAGTTGCGACCAGTCCCCGAGCAGCGCGCGCTTTTGTTCCGGGTGGTCAAGCAGCGCGAGGATGCTTCCCGTCAGAAGATGGGTCGTGGTCTCGTGCCCGGCGGTAAATAGCATGAAAACCATTGACGTCAGTTCTTCGCGAGACAGCCTGTCGCCTTCCTCTTCAATCTCGACGAGATGCGAAATCAGGCCGTTTTCGGGCGACTGGCGCACCTGTTCGAACTTCTCCCAGAGAAAGCTCCTCAGGCGGTAAAGGCTGGGCATCGCCGAAAGAATTGAATACGCGCCGGACAACTTGGTAAGCCCCATTGCCATGCTCTTCACGCGGCGCATTTCTTCGCGTCCAATTCCTAGGAATTCGCAAATGACGCTCATTGGCAGCTCGCGCGTATAGGCTTCGATTATGTCAACGGTTGAATTCCCGCCGAGCTTGCCAAGAAGAGCATCGGCGGTATCTTCCATGCCGGCCCGGAGACCCGAAACGTTGCGTCGCGCGAGGGCTCCTTCAACCAGCCTCCTCAGCCTCCTATGCTCCGGCTCATCGAACATTAGCATATTATGGACCATGTTGCGAAAGACGCCCGGCATCCAGAACGGAATTTGCGACGAATCCTTTTTGCCCGCTCGTTCCGGCTGCCGGGTGTACAGTTCGCTGTCCTTTAGAATTTCGCGGCAAAGATCGGAACGCACTGCAAGCCACGCTTGTCCAATAAAGGGCAGCCGAACGCGGACGATATCGCCCGTCTTCCACATGGCGCGGTAGGTCTCGCCGGGATTCTCGTGAAACCCGCGCGAAGTTATGTCGAATATCGTCTTGTGCTCCATGCTCACATTTTAGGCGATGCGCCGGTCAGCCGCTAATTCTGCACAAATTTTTTCCGAAAGGCATTCAGTTTGGATGTCCACGCCGAATTGTCCAGTATGGAAGAATTTACGATGCCGTCGGGAATTCGACCTTCCATAACGTTTGAGGCCGCCCTTACGTCGGCTGCGCCGATTTCGGCGAAGCATTGATCCGTCCAGCAAAGCGAATGGGGCGTTACGATAACGTTATCGAAAGAGAACAGTGGATCGCCGGAATTCGACGGCTCGTCCCTGAATACGTCCAGGCCTGCTCCTGCGATCCGCCCGTCGGCGAGGCATTCGGTCAGCGCTTCCTGATCGACAATCGGGCCTCTCGCCGTATTTATCAGGTAGGAAGTTGGTTTCATGAGCGAAAGCTTTTCAGCGTCCACAATGCCTTCGGTTTGCTCTGTGAGCGGGCAATTGACGCTAAGGAAGTCGGATCGCCTGAATAGATCGTCGAGGCCGACAAGCTCGACTCCGAGTTCCGATGCCGCATCATCGTCTACAAACGGGTCGTGGGCGATGAATTCCATGCCGAAAGGGCGGGCCAGGCGAAAAAGCTCCGCTCCGATATTGCCGACTCCCAGCGACCCAAGCGTCGAACCGACGATTCCGCGCCCCATGAAGTCGGCGCGCTTCGCCCAGCCCGCCGGCCCGCCTCTGGTCAGCCGGTCCTTGATCAGGAGGTTGCCGGAAAGAGCGAGAACGAAAGTCATTATGGCAACGGCAACGGGCCGCCGGACGGCGCTCGGCGTAATTGCGAGCGCCACACCGTTCGAATCGCATGCGGCGACATCGACATTGTCGAAGCCGACGCCGAACCGCGCGATCACGGCCAGCCTGCCGTCGCCGGGAAAGCTCGACGCGTCGAATTTCGCGGCGAGAAGGATCAGCGCGTCGAATCCTTCCACCGACGACGCCGGAACTCGGCCGTCGGCAACCGGCACGAACGACCAATCAATGCGCGGATCGTTGTCGAGCGGCGACAAATCCACCGAAGGAAACGCCAGCCCCCCGCTCGGAGTCATGAAATCGTTGCTTATCGCAACCCTGAATTTTTCCATTGCCTATCCCCTTCCCGCGAGCTCGCCGTCCGGGACTCCGCGCCTGATCGCAGATATTCCGCTGCTCAGCGCGCGTTGAAGAAGCCAGACGTCGCCCAGATAGCAGATGAAATCATTGCCTTCCCGGAAGAGTTCAACGCCCTCTTCGGCCGACGCGACCAGCCGACCGGCGCTCTTGCCGTGCCTGGCCGCCGCCTGCATGACGGCGGCAACCGCCTCCTTGAAGACCGGGTTTTCGAATTCGCCCGGAATTCCGAGAGAGGCGCTCAGGTCGAAATGGCCGATCCACAGGCAGTCGACTCCTGGCGTTGCGGCGATCGCATCGCAGTTCGCGACGCCCTCCGAGCTTTCGATCAGCGCGACGAATGACGTCTTTCGATTCGCCGTTTCAATGGCGTCGGAAACCGGCGCGGGTCGGTAGTCGTCGTGCGCGATGCCGAATGCGCAGCCTCTCGTGCCTTCGGGATGGTATTTTACGGCGTCCAGGCAGGCGCGCGCCTGTTCTTCGCTCTCCAGCATCGGCGGCATGACGCCTTCCGCGCCGATATCGCAGGCAAGGGAAAGATCGCGCCTGCTTTTCGACGGCGGGCGTATCAAGGTGGCGATGCCGGCGCTGCGAAGGCTCCGGAGCAGAGCCTTTGCGGTCTGAAACGAAAAACCGCTGTGCTCCATGTCGACAAAGGCGAAATCGCAACCGGCGGATTTCAGAATGGCGGCCATTCCCGACGCGTCGAATTCGCCGATAAAAGTGCCCGCCTTGAGCTTTTTCGATGACAGTAATTCGCGAAAATCGGCCATGCCGCCTCCTTTTTATTCCTTCGATGCGATCGATCGCTTTCTAGCATGCCTCGCCGGTCTCCGCGCTGAAAAACGTTGTTCTTTCAACGTCGATGCTCAGGGAGGCCTTTTGGTCGGCGGCGATCTGTGCCCGGGCGTCCAGTTCCGCGACGACATGGGTGCCGGAGAGCGTAAAGCTCCCGAATGTTCGCGACCCGGTCGGCTGCACGACCTCTATCAGGGCCTCCATGTCGGCGGAAGATCCGGACGCAACGGAAAAATGCTCCGGACGCACGCCCCAGACGAGCTTGCCGCCATCGGGAAATTCCGGAGCGAACTCGAATTTATCAATTATCTGGCCGTCCGGAAGGCGTATCCCCGGTCCGTCGCCGTCCTGTTCAACTTCTATGAAGTTCATCGAAGGCGAACCCAGAAACCCCGCGACGAAACGGTTTCTAGGCCGCTCGAAGAGTTCGAGCGGCGCGCCTTCCTGCTCGACGACGCCGTCGCGCAGCAGCACGATTCGCTCCGCCAGCGTCATGGCTTCGATCTGATCGTGCGTAACGTAGATGAATGTTTTCCCTAGCTGCCTGTGGAGGCGCTTGATCTCCTCCCGCATTCCGTCGCGCAGTTTGGCATCGAGATTCGACAGCGGCTCGTCGAGCAAAAACAGATCCGCCTCCCGCACGATGGCGCGGCCGATCGCGACGCGCTGGCGCTGGCCGCCGGACAGCTCGCGCGGGAAGCGCTGCAGGAAATCGCCGATGGCGAGAAGCTCGGACGCCCACCCGACCTGGCGCTCGATTTCGCTTTCGCTGAATTTCCTCGCCCGCAGGCCGAATGCTATGTTTTCGTAGACCGAAAGGTAGGGATAGAGAGCGTACGACTGGAACACCATGGCGATATTCCGGTCGCGCGGCGCGAGGCCGACGATCGACCGGCCGCCGAGAGAGATATCGCCGCCGGAAATCTCCTCCAGGCCGGCGATGCTTCGCAGCAGCGTGCTCTTGCCGCATCCCGACGGCCCCACGAGCACTATGAATTCCCCTTCCGGCACCTCCAGCGAAACGCCTTTGACCGCGTGCACGTCGCCGTAGAACTTGTCGACGCTTGAAAGCTGCAGATTCGGCATGGGACTATCCTTTGACCGCGCCCATCGAGAAGCCCCGGACAATGAACCTCTGCATGGTGCCCACCACGAAGATCATCGGCAGCACTCCGAGCATGCTCATCGCGCCGATCTTCGACCAGAAGGTCGACTGGGATCCGAAATACCCGGTTACTTGAACCGGGTACGTTATTACGTCGGACCTGGTAAGAATCAGCGCGAAAAGAAAATCGTTCCAGGCGAATATGAAGGTGAATACGGCCGTCGCGAAGAATCCGGCGCGCGACATCGGCAGGACCACTTTCCAAAGCACGGCCCAGCGCGAAAGCCCGTCGACAAGGGCGCTCTGCTCCAGTTCCAGCGGGATCTCCTGGATGAACCCACGCATCATCCAAATGACATACGGCAGATTAAAGGCCGTATAGAGCATGACGAGGCCCGTGTAGGTGTCCACGATTCTGAGCGAAACGAATAGCAGAAAGATTGGAAACGCGACGCAGATCGGCGGGATCATGCGCTGCGAGATGATCCAGATCGCCAGGTGGTCGCCTCCCGTCCGGTACCGAACGATCGAATAAGCGGCGATAAATCCGATGACCATGGCCAGAACGGTGCTGATTCCGGCCGTCACAAGACTGTTCCAGACCGCCCATGCATCGCCGTCCCTGAAAAGAGTTACGTAGCCGTCCAGCCGGAAGCCCGAAGGAATCCAGACGGGGGGATACGCGAAAATTTCCTCGGGCGTCTTGATGGAAATCGCCGCAAGCCAGTAGATGGGGAACAGGAACAGCGTCGCCACCGCGAGGGCGCAGGCGAGCCTTGCCGCAAGCCTCCAGCCCTTTGCGCCGCGCGTCATCGCGCGATCTCCACCCGTCGCAGCGCAAAAATCACCAGCGCCGTCAAAGCGAATATGACCAGGAACGCGATAGCCGAAGAGTAGCTGATGTCGAATTCGCGAAACGCCATCTGGTAGGCGTAGACTGAAATCGTTTCCGTTCGCGTTCCCGGCCCTCCGCCGGTCATGGTCCAGATGACGTCGAACAGGCGGAAAAGATCGAGAGCCCGGATCAGGACGGCGACGAACAGGACCGGCGCGATCGCCGGCAAAACGATTTTCCTAAACGTCATCAACCACGACGCTCCGTCGATCTGGGCGGCTTCAAGCTGCTCCCGGTCCACGTTGCTCAGAGCCGCCAGCAGTATCAGGAACATGAACGGCGTCCACTGCCAGACTTCCGCGACAAGGATCGCGGGCCATACGAGGAAAGGATCCACCGTCCACAGAAGCTTCACCTCCCCGCCGGCCAGAAACGCGATAATCTGATTGACGGGGCCGAACCTGTGATCGAACATGAGCCGCCACGTCGAACCCGCCACTATCGGCGAAATGACCGTCGGAAGAAGAATGACGGCGACGAACAGCCTTTTAAGCGGCATCGGGTCCAGAAACAGCAGCGCAAGCAAATAGCCGAGCAGAATCTCGATCGGCAGCGCGACTGCGGTGAACGCGACGGTATGGAGCAAGGATTCCCACAGCCGCTCGTCGCCGAACAGTCTCGCATAGTGAACGAAGCCGTTGAACGAGTGGTCGTCTTCGAACATCGTGATGTTCTGGAAACTCGTCAAAATCAACTTTACGAACGGGTACAGTCCAATAAGCAGAATCACGAACACCGCCGGAGCGACCAGCAGGTACTTGAACGCGCGCTGCTCGTCGAGCGCGCGGCCGATCGACGACGACTGGCTCACCGGCCGATCGCTCCGAATTCTATTGGCCCGGACGCGCAAGGCGCGCCCGGATCCTTGTCATGCCACTCAGTTCGGATAGGCGTTCGGCTTGCCTGCCCAGTCCAAATAGGCTCGCTTCTGCTTTTCTAATCCGATGCGCTCGGTGAGCTCGTCCCAGGATTCCGCCAGGTCGTCGAGGATTTCCTGCGGATCGTCGCCGGCCCACAAGCGGCTGATCGCCTGGCGAATGCCTTCCTCGTAGCGGTCGGTCTGGATCAGCGACAGATCGAGCAAGCCGGTTTCCGCGCCGGCTTTCAGCGTGTCGAGATAATCTCCCGCATTCGACCACCGCGAACGATATTCCTCGCTAGTGAAGTGGCTGTCGCGGAACGGGTCGCGGAGAGCGAACGGAAGCTGAACCCGCTGCAAGCTGATTTCCTCGCTGTTCATCCACTGGATGAACAGGTAGGCGGCTTCCTTGTTCGAACTGCCCGATGCGACCGCCAGGGAGAACCCTACGGCGAGTTCCGGAGTCCCGCCGGGCGGCAGGGCGTATCCGATCTTGTCGGCGACCTTCGTTTCCGGAATCCAGGCGAGGGCTTCGGTTCCCTTGCCGTATCCGGCGGCCCAGCGACCGACCGGCGGCCATGAAATCGTCATCGCGATGTCGCCGGACAGAAACGCGTTGAATGCCTCGATGAATCCCCACTGCTCGACGCCGGGCGGCATGAACTTGTTCGCTTCGACCATTTCCGTGAAGACCTTGACTCCCGCTTCGGAATTGATCGTCGCCGCCATGGTTTCGCCGTCGAAGAACTTGCCGCCTTCGACCCGGAATCTCTCCTGGAAGAGATACTGGGCGTTGCCGGGCTGCCGCAGCATGCCCGCCCCGTAGATGTCCGGCGCGTATTTGTCGGTTATGAACTGGCCGATGTCGTTGAACTGCTGCCAGGTCTTCGGCGGCGCCAGGTCGTACCCGTGCTTGGCCTTGAATTCCGCCATGTTGTCCGGATCCTCGAACAGGTCCCGGCGGTAGTAGAGCACTAGGACGTCTCCGTCGTCCGGGAATCCGTACGTGGTGCCCTCGACCATCATTTGATTGTCGCGATAGACCGGCGCGATGGTAGCGAGCTCGTCCCTGTAGCCGTACTGCTCGACCCAGTCGTCGAGCGGCTCGAGAACGCCGGCGAACGCGAGATCGGGCATCTGGTTCGGAACGACGTTGAGAACATCGTAGGCCCCGGAGCCGGCGCGATGCGCCTGCATGATCTTGGTGAACATTTCATCGAGCGGCGCCTCGATGACGTTGATTTTTATGCCGGTCAGCTCCTCCCACATCGGGCCGGTGAAGTTCTTGGGATCCAGCGGCTGAAGGCCGGCTTCGTAGAAGACGTTCAGCGTAGCGCCCGCGTATTGCTTGGCGGCTTCGACCGCGCGCTCCGCCGAGCTTTGAGCCGATGCCTGTCCCGACAGGGCCAATGCCATGGCCGCTGAAGCGACGGCGCCGATTGTTCTGTTTAAAATCATGATTTCCTCCATGTAAAACGGCTTCGGACTATGCCGCGATTCATCGATGAGTGCAAATGTCCTTGACCGATGCGAGAACCGCGTCGGAATCGAAAACGCTCTCTATCCAGCCGTCCCTGAATATGGCGGGCCTGGCGAGCTCGACCGCCCGCATGGCGCCGTCGGAAAATTGCCCTCCGGGATATATTCCGAACACGATCGCGAGCTCGAGGCCGAGATGGCCGAGCATGAAATCCCGCGCCGCCTGCTCGGGCACGCCTCGGCGAACCGCGGCGTCGACGGCCTCGCGAAGGGCGTAGCAGAAGGTCGCCGCCACTGATTCCGACATCGCCGGCTCCAGAATGGCGATATGCTCGACCGTGCATCGGTGCGCCCGCTCGACCGGCGCGTAAATCGTTCGCGCGATTTTTTCGCAGGCCTCGTAATGCTCTTCGGGACCTTGCATAAGCGCGCAGACGATATGCTGAACGGCTTGGTCTCCCCCGAACAGGTCGGGGCGGTCCGTGTTGCCGCTCGTCGGGGCGTAGAGCGCGGGATGGCAGGGATGCGTCACGAAAATGGTAACGTCCTCCCGCTCCGGCATTTCGCCGGCGTGCGGAGCCGCCGCGTCGAGAACGACCAAGGCGGTTCCGGGGCTGAGCGAGTCGATGATTTCCCTGGAAACCGGGCCGATAAGGTTGTCCGGAACGGCAAGGATAACGGCATCGGCGCCCGCTATCGCTTCGTCTTGCGCGACGCATTCGGCGCCGACGGCGCTAAAGAGCCTTGCCCTGCCCTCCTCGGTTATTTCCGTATGCGAGACTTCATAGGGCGAATCCGCGAGATTGGTCGCGAGTCGAACGCCCATTTTGCCTCCCGCCCCCAGCAATGCGACTTTTTTCATGTCATTCTCCTTGTTACGCCTTGGCGCCCCCGTTTCTGATCCTTCCGAAATAGTCGGACTGTCCCATTTGACCGCCTTTTAGCGCGATTTCAAATCCTTCGATATCGGCATCGTCCGAGCGAGCGTTGCAAAGCGAGCCTCCGGGAGCAACCGGCGCAAGCGAGGTCAAGGCGTAGGCGCCAAGCGCGGCGGCACCGTGGCTGCAGGTATCGCCTCCGGCGATCACTCCTCGCGAAATCCCGGTTCGCTTGACAATTCTGCGCAGCATGGCGCCTAGACCGGTCCCGACCGCCTCGTTCATATCCTCCGTTCGCATTCCGGAAACGGCCGCAGCGTCCCGAAACTCGCCTATCGCCGGATCATCGGGGCCGTGCGCCGTAAATATAAGGGGATCACGCCCGCCGCCAAGTTCTTCGAGGGCCTTTCGGCATGCGCGATCCTGCTCTTTCTTCCACGCAGCCGGAACCGCCGCTAGCGAAGCGTTGACTCGCAGCAAAGCAAAATTATTCCGCGACGCCCAATCGATTTGGCGGGCGGTTACGAGCGAGCACGATCCTGAAACTACGGCAACTCGCTCCACTCTCGAAAACGGAAGCGCGGCTTGCCCGTCCCCGAGCAATCCGCTTCGCCGCCAATGCGCAATCAGCGCGTACTCGACGCCTTGAGAACCAATCGCCAGAATTCCGCTGCCCCGATTCCGCCAGACGAGTCGGCCCGCCTTCGCCAGGGTGCGTTCGTCCATTGCGTCGATCGCGACGATTTCCGCGCCCCTTTTCAATTCGCGTTCGCGCGCGGCCTCTTCCCTGCCGTCGGCAAGGTCGGAGATGTCGATTAGCCCAAGCCGCATCGAAGTCTGCTGCGCGAGATGCCTGAGCACGTCCGATTCCGCCATCGGCGTTACCGGATGCCGGCTCATGACCGGGTGCCTGTCAAGGCGGTAGGTTCCTTCGCCCGACGAGGCGAAGAGATTGCCGAACGCCTGATAGCGGCCGATTTCGGGCGCGGCGACGATCATGGGGCGCCAGCTCCCGCCGAAAATCGGCGCAGCGATTTCAGCGGCCTTTCCGATCGATCCGATTTCGGCCGATGAATCGAACGTCGAGCACACTTTGTAGTGGGCGATTGGCGCTTTTAGCGAAGCAAGCAGCCTAAAGGCGCCCGGAAGATGATCGTCCATCCACTCCGGCGAGCGGGTTCGCGCGGTTCCGGCTATTCCGATGCACCGGTGCGCCCGAAATTTGTTCAGCCGCTCCGGCGACGGCTCGCCGACGAATAGCACGCTGGGCAAGCCGGCGAACGATAGAACCTCCATGACGGCGGCGGCTCCGGTGAAGTCGTCGCCATACCAGGCAACGAGCGTTCCGTCGGGAAGGCGGCCGTCCAATCCACCGGTGCCGCTATCCATGAATTGCTCTAATTCCATGGACGCAAGGGCGACGCGACCGGTGTCGGCGGCCTATGCAGTCCGCTAGCGGGAAAGCTACCACGCTATCGAGGCCCAACAGCGCCGTTGTGCCTGCGGCGGTCGCCGCATCGGCGGCTTGGAGCCGATGCCGAAGCATCTAGAATGGCGACGTGGACCGCAGCCGTACGCCCGCATCTATGCGGATTGTTTCGCCGTTCAAATAGCTGCACTCCACAAGCAGGCGGGCTAGGCATGCAAACTCCGAAGGATGACCGATGCGCTTCGGAAAGATAACATCGGCCGTGAGAGTCTTTCTGCGCTCTTCGTCGATTCCCTGGAGGGACGGCGTATCGAATACGCCCGGAGCAATGGAATTGACTCGGATGCCCAGCGGTCCCAAGTCGCGCGCCAGGGGCAAATTCATGCCCGCGATCGCCGCCTTTGAAGCGGCGTACGCCGATTGCCCCCTCTGGCCTTCGAATCCCGCCACCGAAGCGGTATTGATAATGACACCGCGCTCCCCGTCTTCGTTCGGCTCGTTCTTGGCCATGACCGACGCGACCAGGCGGATAACGTTGAAGGTACCGAACAGATTGAACTCGACGGTTTTCTTGAAAACGTCGTAGTCGTGCGGGCCGTCGTTTCCGAATACGAGCGCACCGGTGGCGACGGCCGCGCAGTTCACGCAGACGGAAATTCCATTCATCGCAATCGCGACATTCTCAAGAGCGGAAATCGTCGACTCCTCGTCGGTCATATCGAATTTAACGAAATCCGCTCCGATTTCTTCGGCCAGCTGCATTCCCGGGTCGTCGTTCAGGTCGGCGATGGTTACCTTTGAGCCAGCATCGGCAAATTCCCTTGCAGTAGCTTCGCCCAGAGAAGAAGCCCCCCCGGTAATTAACGTTCGTGCGCCTTTGAGTTCCATGAATTGACCGACCGTATTCGAGTTCGTCAAAATCCGATATTAATTCGCTTCGCGAAGAAAAGGAAGAGTCGTTTTCTGTCGCGCCCGTTCGACTTTTCCAGCGGTTGGTCCAAAGCAATCCGCTCGGTTTCGCGCTGGAACGAAATCCATCGGCTCCCGGCATCCGCAGCGCGCATTATAAAGGAAAGCGGAAACGCAATGGCCGAGAGCAAAAGCACGCCGGCCACGCTTTCGCACGAGTGTCGCACGCGCCTCCAGTGCGTCAAGACCGATCCGCAGTCGTTCCTCAAGCATGCCTTGGCGTGCGGGGAACATCCTCCATATAGGTTCGGAACGCGGCCCGGCGGGGACGAATGCGATGCCAATCCATTTTTGATTCCATGCGCCGCGATTCGAACGGGCCGTTAAATTCGGCAAAGCAGTCCGCTCCGCGGTCATGACCGAAGTAAATCTGACGGGCTGGCAGGCGAACTCGTTCCACGCTCCCTCCACGGCGACGCGGACATCCCGGATGCAGGCGAAGAGCCTGTACGCCAGCTTGCTGGATTTCAGTTCCGGACTGCATTGGAAAGACCCGGAAGCGACGCGTTTCCTTGGATTATGAATGCCTTGGAGCGACATCGTCCGGCTGCTGAGCGCGACCACCGCGCAATCGCAAGAAATTTGCCGCCATGAGAAATTCGCACCCGAAAAATGGATGGCGGGTCGCGAGCCGCGGCGATCCGGGCTGGCTAAAGAACCGACCGTCGCACGGCGATTTCACGATTGCCGAGGCCCGTGAAAGCGAATCTGCATGCCTCGTTTCCGGAGGATCATGAAACCGTCCGCGCGAGCTATTGGCGCGCCGGTGTTCCGGCCCTGGCTCAAGATGCCTATCGAAAGTTTGTACCGGCGAATGGCGAAGCTGTTTCCGACCATGCCTTGGCACATATTCTTGATCGCCGCTCCGGCATCGCGGGACCGGCCGGATATGCACTATCGGTTGATCTTCTCGACAACGCGTAGGACGGATTTAGCCAATTCGGAGTATTGCGACGTAGCGGCGCTCCCTCGGAGAATGAAAGAGTGCCGAATTGGCTTCATGAATGGTGCACCCAAAGCCATCGACGATACGATGTTCGAAAAGCTAGCCGCAATCCTCCGGAACGAACGCTTGGGCTGGATCGCTGTCCTTGGCCGGTACCCGAAGACAGCCGTAGAGGAAGGTCGCGGCAACTAGATGCCGTCCGCTTGCATTGACCGACGGAGAAGGTGCACATGATTCAAGTCCGAGCGGCGCGTCGACTCCGCGACCAAGTTTAGTCCGCTAGCTCGTCCATGCATCCCGCTAGGCGCGCATATCTTGTCCTGTTCATTTCATCTAGTGCCGCGCTCCCTCCGATTTTATGCGCGGGCGGCAATTATTGTTGGACGGGATTTACACGATTGGCTTGCGCCGCCTTTTCTAAACGGCGCGTGTCAGGTTCAGGCCTGCCCCAGATGAGTTCCAAATAGTGCGCAAAGCTCTTGCAGTCACCAATTTCCGCCATTTGTTTTCATCGATGAGCAGGATATGAGCTCATCCGGGCGGTGAGATGTACGCCAGCGTCTGGAACATTGACTGCGGATGGCGATCGACAAGAGGTTTGGGGATGTCCAATCTATGCGTGATCAATCCGTCTACCGGAAGCATATCATTCGGCATTGTGCCCAAAATCAAGGTGCTTGGGCTTATCTGTGAACAAGCCGAAATCCATCTCTTCAAAGGAAGGCATTGGGGTCCCCACAGCGGCCTTGGTATGAAACACATTTGGACAGAGCACTAAACAGAAATGCAGCAGATGGGTTTTGGGAGCGAAGATGAAGTCGGGAATTATGTTGCAAGCATAGTGCGCAGTGGATCCTCGCTCTATTTCGAGGGCGGCTTCATGAAGAAGCCCCGGATTCTGGCTGTCAGAAGCACTGTGGGAACAGCGGTCTTAGAATACTACCAGCACACACAGATATGGTCCATTGTTACGGCATATTCCAGAAAACAAACGCACGGTACCTTGGTGGGAACCGTGCGCTAATTGTGTGTTCGCAGTAGCAGCGTTTCCTTAGCTTGAAGGTTCGGAAACCACCTGAAGTGTCCTGCGAATGAACCTCCTGCCTGATTCACCGTCCGCATGAGTGGCCAATTGACAGGTGATGCCATCTCAAAATGCTCTTTACGCCACATTCTCTGTATAGTGATTACACCTTTGAATGTCAATAATCTTTTCTCGTTCAGGAGGCATTTATGACGAAAAGAACCCGTCTGGTGTCTTGAATATTGAATGCCAAGAAACTCAATACTGGGCTGTTGAAAGAGATGAAAAAAGTGTGGTTACTTGCGGAGCGGTGGCTCCTTACGGCACTAACGCAGGTAAATGGCGACTTATTTCCAATGCAAGTAATTGCCGAATCGCGAACATTATAAGAACTATTTTGTGAACATCGGCATCTAGAAGTGGCGGCGACATGCGGGGTGCAGTCGGTGCCTCCTTCCCGTATTTTGCGGATTGAGAAATTAACAACTGGCAAGGTTGCTTTGAAATCAGAGGCCATCACACTCAATTCCTGCCCTGTTTCAACACGGGTGTAGCCCAAAATGGTTGATTGGGCCGAATGTGAGTTTCCGACCTTCCAGCCTATAAAGAGGCGCGCTGCTATAGGAATACTTTCTCGCATCGCTTGGCAACAAGTTTGAGATACACCCTTTCAACACTTGCCGTTCGGTGGGCGCAGGTCTATATACGGAGTGGATACCCCGGTACCGTCTCTGCTCAGGCAAGCGGCCGGGGTAAAGTGTTTTCAGGAGCCGGATTTCCGGCGCCCGACAGGAGTCTCTGCCCAGCGGAGCATATTCCGGCTCGTTTCCTTGGCCTTGGCAAATCCGGTTCAATCTTCCGGATTTGCTCTATCAGCACATCAAGATGGTAGATATTGCTATTCCAATCTCCCGACGCTGTTTTCCGCTGTTCGCGTTTGATCAGGCCAGCGCTTTCCAAGTCCCCGGATCGGATCCGCACGCTCGGCACTCGAAGCTGGGGAGAATTGGCATAAAAAACATCAGGGGAATTTTCAGTGCTTCCAAAATTTTTCCTGATTACCGCTCTGCTAAAGTAAATTTTTTCGCGAACCAAACCTGCAATTCGGAAACATTAAGAGTATAAGCAGGAGTGCGGAACAAGCACTCCGGGAGAACCCATGGCGAAGAGAAACCTGGTCCTGTTCCTGAAGGGAATGAGCATCACAATGTTCCTGAAGGACTTCGGCACGGAGGAGAAATGCGCCGAGGCGCTGGCGAAGCTGCGATGGCCCTCGGGATTCAAATGCCTTCCTGCGGCTGCGCGATGCACTGCCGGCTCGAGCACAGGGACCTGCGGCAGTTCGCCGGGTGCGGGCGACAGACGTCCATCACCGCCGGAACGCAGTTCGAGCACGCGAAGCTTCCGCTCGCGACCTGGTTCCAGGCTATTTTCCTGATTACGCGAGGCAAGAAGGGCATCTCGGCGATGGACCTCATGCGCAAGATCGGCGTGTCCTGCAACGAGGTCCTGGCGCATGAAGCACAAGATCATGCAGGCCGATGATGGAGCGCGAGGACGAGAAGCCGCTCGCGGGCCTAGTTCAGGTGGACGACGAGTATTTCGGCGGGGTCCGGGACGGCAAACGGGGGCGCGGGGCGGAAGGGAAGACGCCGTTCGTGGCGGCGGCGCGGACCCTGCCGTGCAGGGACGAGTGGATCGGGTGGAGACATCCGCCCGGACTCGCGTCATCCTCTTCCCGGGGACAAGCCGTGGAAATCCGGGCGATAGCCTCGCCTGGAAGGGCCGCCGAGTCCATGAAATAAATTTTGCGGTTCGCCTGTTCGCGGCACTCGGCGTTCCGCAATTAGAACGGCGAGGGCGAATCATCCGGATCTTTCGACTCGGGCGGGCGAGCGCTAAGCGGGTCGAAGCCTAGAGCCTTCTTCCCCTCTTCGATCAGAAAACTGCGAAAGCTCGGAATCGGGCAGTGGACGGAAGCGTCCTCGCGTTCCTGCAGCGCTCCCCGGTGAGTCAGATGGTCGTAAAAGCTGTCCACGGTCATGCCGGCCGGAAGGCTCGCGTCCGGAGCCTCGGCGGCGAGCTTTGCGAGGAGCCGCTTGAGTTTGAAGCGCGACGAATGCTCGCCCATCTTCCCGAGCGCTATCGCGATCAGCGGCGCGGCATCCTTCATCTCCTGGCTCTGCTGAGCGCGGTAGTAGCGCAGGCGGCTCTCCGCCGCCCGCTTCGCGGCGGCGCTCCACGAGACGCGCCCGAGATCTCCGTCGGCGGCTAGCGCCTCTTCGCCCAAAGCCTGCAGCGCGAAGTGCAGGTGCCGGGGCCAGCCCTCGGCGCCGGCGGCGAGTTCCGCAAGAAAGGGCTCGCTCCCGTCGGCCCTGAGGCCGAAGCGCCTGCAGAATCCGCGCATAAGCTGGTCGGTCTCCTCGACCGACAGGCGCCCGACCTCGTATAGCTTCAACCCGCGCGTCAGACCCATCTCCTGCGCGCGGACCGGCGTGTCGCCGAGCCCGGCCAGAACCAGCGTCAGCGGCAGTCCGCTCGTCGAATCGTGAATCGTCTGAACGAAGGAGGCGGCCAGCGTGCGATCTCCCGGCGGCAGTCGCTGCGCCTCGTCGATTGCGACGATCAGCGGAGCGCTCCATGTAGTCGCAGGCATCGCTTTGGCCAGCTCGAACAGGTTGTCCGGCGGCTTAGCGCCGGATCGCTCCAGCTCCAGGGAAAGGCCGAAGACTCCGACCGCGGAAATCCGATGGAGGATCCTTCCGGCGCGCTTGGACCATTCGTCGCGATTCATCCCGCCCGCTGCGGAAACCGCAGCGAGCGCCGAAGGCAGATCCCTGGTCAGCCGTTCGCTGGAGAGAACCAAAACGCGGGGAGATCCCGGCGCCGCCGCCCTGAGGCTACGGAATTCCATCTCGGCGAGGATCGAGCTCTTGCCGGCACCGGGCGCGCCATGGAGGATGCGGGTCGCCTTCGGCTCGCCATAGCTCGTCGGTCCGGGTTTCCAAGCGCGCCGGGCCGTCGCCTCGATATCCGCGATCGCCTCCGTTCTGCCGACGAAGACCGGCGGCGGCGACCCCTCGCCAGCGGCGACGAAGTCCCGGAGTCCGTCGCCATCGAATAATGCCGTCGCCACGTCCGTTCTCCTCATTCGCCTTGCGCCGTGATTCTAGCGCCGGCTTGCCCTTCCGTCCAATGAAACCGGAAAGCCGGCTCGGAACGCTCTTGCCTGCTGTGCCGTCGCGGACTCCTTCAGCGCGGTATTCGGCTCGCGGCCGGCCGCAAGGATCGTACCCGCGAATGCCGGCCCATTCAAGGACCAGCCGGAAGACGTACCGGTAGTCCCGGAAATCGGAACGGGATCGAGAACTCGCGTTTCGCGGAAACGGCGGCATTCCGACGTGGGCTGCGCCACTTTGGCGCAGACGGTCTCCGTAGATTGTAAATTTTTGTATCCGAACGGAGAAACCGGATCCGGTCGCCAGCGGCCTTCCGCCAAGCGCGCGCCTAGGCGCGCGGTCGGAAACGGAGTTAAAGATCGCCCGCGCCTTCGGTTTCCTCCGAAATCGGGAGAATTCCATCAAGGCTTGGACCGAGACCGGCGTCCCCGCTTCGGAAGCCGGCGACGGGAAGCGATTTCGAACTAGGGAGGATAATGGAATGAATTATTCGGTAGACCGGCTGCCGGTCTTCTTGGACCGAGATGCCTCGTCCTGTCATGCGGGCAGGCTAGCCCAAGTTGGCGCTTTTGGACCAAATCGACGTGTCCGAAGGAATTTTTTTGGCCTCCGCAGCCACTAGATCTAGGATCCGAACGGCTGAACTACAGCCCATGGCGTTCGCGTTCCGCGTGTAGTGCCAGGAAATTTGGAATTCGCTCCCCCCCTTGATTTCGACTCCCGCTTCGTCCAAAACCGGACCCATGTTCATACGCGCCACGAAAACCCACGCCTGTGCCGGCAAGCCGGCCCACAGCTTCCGGCTCGTCGAGTCGAAGCGGTTCGGCGACAAGGTTCGGCAGATCGCGCTGCTCAACCTCGGCACCGGATTTTCGGTGCCGAGGGAGAACTGGCGCGAGCTTTGCGACCTGATCGAA
>MPMP01000189.1 GCA_002238565.1 Albidovulum sp. bin36 | reverse complement strand
CGACGGAAATCGCGCCCGGCGCGGCTGAAACTTCAAAAAAAGCCGACAAAAAAAGCCCGAATCAACCGAATGCGCGAATTCCAAACTGAAATTCGAACGGTCGATTCACTAAGGCAATGCCATTGGGCGGCGCCGAGCGGCACGGGCAAATTCTCGAGGCGGGAGGCTTTGAGATCAGAACCGAGCTCGGCCGCCTGGTCTGCTCGGAATTCGGCTTCGCCGATCCTCTCGGCCGCCTTCAGGAGGCGAGTTGCGCCGTCGCTCTGCGCGAGTTCGCGGCCGAGAGCCGCATCCGGATCCCGGAGCCGACCCGCCGGGGCGGCGGAAGCGCTGCGCGCTCCCGGCGCCGAAAGGCCGCGCCCGGGCGATGCGGGCGGTGAAATTGCGTCGACAAAGACGCCCGCGGGACGGAGTCCGAGCCGGATTCGGCAGCGGAAGTGAACGGTCCGGCCGAAAACAGGTAACCGGTCTGCCAAAATTGCGAACGGCAGGCTAAATGTTCGCCTAGCGGGAATTGCTGGGATCAAGCCATTGAAGTCCGAAAACTATTCAGATTATCCTGAACCGTCCGACCGCGTACGGTATCTCCCTGCATACGACCGGATATCCCTCTAGGCCATGAATCTAAAGACAACATGACAAGACGGCTCCTGCCTAATGCAACGAACCGACCAGGAAGGGACAGGTCTGGGCTGAACATGGCAAAATCATATAGTACGCCTCGCAAGTCTGCGGGGGCCTCAGATACCTAATTCGACTCAAACATGGCCAACTGTTAAGTAGCGAGGACAAACTGTTCACTTAGTGATTCTTCTATTCCCCACAAGGCAATCGAAGGATCTACAAACGAGGAACGTCCCAATTTCAAGGTGCTCACTTTTTCATTTTTGCATGAACTAGCGACGAAATAACGAGAATCCATGGTAACTGCATCATGAAACACAGCACGGACTTGGAGCAACCACTAAACAATGAACAACGAATAGCCATTTGGCATCGTTCAATCGAAACACAAATGCATTTTGCCGAGCTTTCAATAAAGATGAGGCAAATTGGGCTGACCCTCTCGGGCGCCATCCTTGCCTTAGCAATTGTACTCCGTCGCGCAGACTTGACATATTCAATAGGTATAATGGACAATTCTCTGTCCATTCCTATTGAGGCGCTATTATGCTTTGTTGCCGCCATTATTTTGTATGCAGCCAAAATTCTTGATCACGGGATGTATCATCAAATGCTTCGTGGTGCCGTTCGATTCAATGAGTTATATGAACAACAATTGGATGATCTAATAGGTTGGAAATCAGGACTGACCGAATCAATTTCTGCATATAGTCGATACGATACACCCTCATTACTGGACGATAGGAACGAAAATGGAGAGAGATGGGACAAGTCCGCGAAAAGCCGTTTGGCTGGAAATAAAATAAATCGATTTTATATCACAACTATTTGTGCGCTTATTTTAGCAGCTGTAATCTTAATTTACATTGAAAATGCATAGGCTTCCCGTGCCAAATGTCTGACGCAGAAAGAGCATTTTTGATGGAAGTTAAAGAGTTGTGCCAGGCTGCCATAAAGCATTGCGATTGTCTTGCTGACGCTCTGCAATTCTGTGAAGGATTGTTTCCTACTATTGCACTTTCTCGACTGATGGAGGTAGATCGCAAGGTTCTTGAATGCTGGATTAGAAATGGAAATCAGAAACTTTCCACCGAAAAAACAAACGAATTCCAGCAAGATAGTTTTGCGCTGTCCACTTGGCAATTCTCGGAGAATTGTCGAACCCGATTGAGGGACCTTCTATGGCGGAATGAACAACGTGTCTGTTTGTTGGGTGTTCCTTCCCTTGTTGAGTACTTGCCCTCCAATGCTACCGGGTTGAAAAATCTGCTCATTGATGTTTCTAAATCGATCCACGTAAATCAAGAAACGACAATTCATCTACCGTATGATATAAACCTGTTGGAAGGATCTGAATTTGCAGAAACCTTTGATGTTTGTGTATTTGACCCGCCTTGGTATCTAGAGAATTATTTCAAATGGATTGAGGTGGCGTTATCCTACTGTAAAATTGGGGGAACCATTGCATTTCCTTTATTAGGCAGAATGACAAGAATGGATGCGAGTCAAGACCGCGAATGGATCCTGGCGAATTGCGAAGCTCGGGGATTGGAATTCGAACTTTATCGAGGAATTGTGTTGTATGACCCGCCCAGCTTTGAAAGATCAATTCTACTTCGAAATGGAATCCCGCCAGTACAGTGGAAAAGGGCCGACTTGGTTGTGGCTACAAGAGTTGATTCGAAATGTGCAAGTATAGTGGATGGAGTGCCGCCTATAGCAGGTCCAAAACCCATAAAGCCGATGAGACAATTTGTGATAGGGCAATATTTGATTGATATTGTTTTGGACCGTAGCGCGGGATACGGAAGTGGGTTGTTTCGAACCCCTCTCGGAGGATATTGGATGAAGACACCTAGTCGTAAAGAAATAGGATTATCTGATTGCAATGTGTACGTTTCAAATGGGGCACGATTAATTTGCGAAAGGCCATTGGATCTCGGCAGCCAACTTGAGGAAATGGGAGGTTCTCCTGAACAGACAATTATGCAACTGGGTACATTAGGATTTCCGATAGAGATCTTTTCTTGAAACGACCATTTTGGTGTCAACGGGAGTGCTAAGCATTTTGGGACAATGTCTAAAGTGTTAGATCATTCCAGGTATGATCGCTTGTACAGCTAGGCCCTAGTTCATCAGCAACCCAAGGATGGCAAGCGTTCGGTCGAGCGGTGGCGACAGTCCGTCGCGGCGTCATTTCGGTCACTGCGAAATTAGATCTGATGACGAAAAATCCGGCGTGCAATTTGGCTGCGCATGGAGATTCGCATCGAGGATATCAGGACGCCGCCGGTTCCGCGCGTCGCCGACGACGGGCAGCTGTCGGAGGCGTCGGCTCCCGGTCCGGTCGACTGGAAATTCCTTTGCGAGCGCGAGCGGGTCCGGGCCGAGGACGCGGAGGCGCGCTGCGAG
>MPMP01000039.1 GCA_002238565.1 Albidovulum sp. bin36 | reverse complement strand
CTCTACAAGCTTCTGCGCCACCAGGGACATCGGCACATTCGCGGACCGCCGCCGGACGGCGACCCGCCGAAAATCCGAACCTTCGTGATCGATATGGCAAGGCTGGTCGGATCGCATCCAACCAAGCGACAGCCTTTGCCCGGAACCAAAAAAATTTGGAGAGGATTCTTGAAACTTCAATGGGCCGTAATCGTCTACAATGCGCTCAGCGCCGACGATTCCCAATAAACCACTAATCACGTATGGGAGGTTGAAAGGGTGCGGGCCCGGCAGCGCGCAAGCAGCCTGGACGCCGTTGGCAGGAGCAACCGGGCGAAGCTGAAGGCCGCCCGCGAGGAGGTCCGGGTCCGGCAGGTGTTCTGGGCCACGATCTTCAGGTTCTCGATCAGCGTGCGGAAGCTGTGGGCGGCGGTTCCGTCCGGCAGCCTTTTCGTCGACGCCTTGCAGCCGCTGACTTCTCGCTCGGAGCGACGGGGTCCCGCGTCCGCCACGATTCAGACAGTTCGGGGTCGGAGAATAGTATCCCCCTCTAGGCCTATGAGCAACCACATTAAATGAAGCAACTGGCGGTTTCTGCGTTCACGGTATTTGGGGAACCCCGACACAATTGCGCAGACCGCGCGGCGCGCGCTCCGGACACCCGTTCACGGCAGCGTCCAGGGCGTCGGCGGCAGTCGGATAACACGGATCGTCACCGCTGGACCGAACGCTTGCTTCCCTTGGATCTTCAGTTTTAGAGATTTTCCGCCTGCTCTGCGTTCGGTAGACGATGGTCGTCAGAACGTCGGGTGCATGGGTCGCCGACAGAAGAGTCACGTTGCAAGTGATGTTGACCTTGAAGCTATGCAATCCCTCTGGCGCAGACCTTGCAGTACCGGCATCCGGACAGGGTCAAGTGTTTGACCGCGAGGGGGCACGGTTGTCGATGTCGACGAGTGGCCGTCTATCGGTCCGACAGTATATCAGTTAGTAGTGCGGCTTCTCGTCCCTTGACATTGATCCTGGACTTGAGGTTGTGGGTCGCGGTGTTGCCATCGATGTGGACATTGTCCGTCGTGTTCAGATCGATGATGGCGCTGAGCCCGACCATGATCCCTTCATCGAGAATGACTCGCGCGGCCTTTCCCAGAGCGTGAGCATACGAGACATCAAACATTTGCCGCATTGCGACTTCGCCGACGTTTACTTCAAAGTATCTCCACTGGCCGAAAGTATGTCTGCCCGCTTGCAGCGTTTCGGCGATTTCCGGATAGTCTGCTGCAATTCGTTGTCTGCTTGCAGTCGGTAGACCGTTATGGAGTTCGATGAGATCGTGGCTCTTCGGTGCTTCATCCGTGCAAGCGAGGCAGATGGCCTTCATGGCGAGTTCGCAGGCAAATGCCGCGGTCATCGCTTCGATCATCGTGGCACCCACCCGCTTCCTGAGCCGGTTGTCCAAATACTTCGGATCGTCCTTAAGTCCCTCCGGGGAGAGTGGCATGGCCGGGGACCCGTCATCCATGACACGGATGTCAGGAATGTCGGCGATGTACATCTCATCGGAGTTGGAGAGGTGGGCAACGCCCACCATCAGAAGGTGCGCCTAGATGAAGAGAAGACCGGGCGAGCCGGGCGGGAAGTCGCGCCGGGTCAATTTGTTCCGAACCTTCCGCTCCGCCATTTTCCCTTGAATGCGCTCGGCGAACTCTTTCTTCGAAATGGTCCCGAATTGCGGGAAGAGTTTCTCGACGAACTCCCCATTGTCGTATCGAGGCGCACGCCCAATCTCTAGGTTCATGAGATTGTGTGCGGTTTGCTTTTGCATTTCAAGAAAATCATCACCCGCCTTCTTTCCTTCTGCCGTGGATCCGCATACGCGGCACCTGATCCACGTGCACCGACCAGTCTTATCGTGTCGTGCCAAGAGGTTGCCCCAACAGCGAGTGCAGCGGCCCTTGAGCAAGATCCTGGTTTTCTTGCCTAGGATCGAGCCGGTTGTGGACACGCTGTCCATATCCACCTCGGTCCATTTGATCGAAACGCGAGGAGAGGAATCGTTGTTTGGTGGCGACGCGGGTTGGGTCGGCGAAGCTACTTTGTCATCGGACCCGGCGGTGCTCGTCAAGGATTGTTGTAACCACTCACGGGAGCTCGGCACTGCGCCGGTGGGTGCCTGGGACGAGTGCATCGTTAGAAGCTCGCGGAGCGTGACCGGATCGGAAGTTTCCAGCAGGCGACGGCCGTTACGGAATTCTAGAGCGGCGTTGTACATCGCCGTTGTTTCGTCGTCCAAGATCGCGGGCAACTCGCCACGATACTCCTTGAACCAGTGTACGACTTCGGACCAACGCCACAATCGGTATCGGCTGCGGGGGTCCGTAACCGGTTTCGGGAAACCTCCGGGGCCGCGCGCACCGCTGACCAGGAGCCGAACGCTCTCGCGCGTCCGGGCGAGCCGGGTAGCGATGTCGGCGAGTGAAGCCAGCCCGGCATCGGCGATACGGACGACGTGGACGCCTTGCAGCTTCTCCAGATCGTCAACCGCCGAGAGTATGGCATCATTTAACGTAGCAGCTTCACGGTCGAAGTCGACATACTGTACGCTGTCGCTGCTGCCAACCGTCGCGTCGTCGCAGCCCGCCTCGAAAAGCAAGTCGATTAACGGCGCATCCTGCAGTTCGGGGCCGTCGACGATCAGCGAGAACTGGAAGTTTGACATGTCTGGCGCACTCCTCTTCCTCAGATCTCGCGATGAGGACGCCGGGCGATGAAACGCCTCAATTACTTGGCATGGTTGCCGGAATTTCGAGGCGTGGACCAGATCGACGTTCGGCATTCGGAACTGCCGGCCATTCCGCATCGCATGACGCCCCGGCGGTCGCCGGACTGCGTCGGAGCCACGGTCCATCCGGCGGTCTCGGCTTCTTGCAAGGCACTTTCAACCTTCTTCTTCGGGTGCCTCGATCAGGTCATGTTGACGCGATACAACAGCGAAGCATGAATGTCGAGCACGGCAGTCAGATGGAGTGTGGGTCAAAAAAGTTCCCGAGCCATATTGCCCGGTGATTCGCCCGGCGCCATAATGCGGCGAGGCGGAAACCAATTAATATGGCGGCGAATCCGCGATCGGCGCGGCCAAAATTCGGCTTACGCAGGATAGTAATCAGGTAAATCCATGCTTCGGTCCGCAGCGACCGAGCATCCACGGTAAAATCTCGCCACCTCATGGGCAGGGCGGCCGCGGAGCGGCTCGATGAGGGATACTCGGCTCCGATACCGGCGCTTGATCATCCCGACCCCGAAGACCGCCATGCTGTAGCTGCGGAGATAGTCGGAGATAGCGACGAGATTGTTGCCTGCAACCTGCAAGACTTGCCAAAAAACGCAAGGGCGTCCGGCGCCATCAAAGCCCTGCGACTCGACGACTTCCCGGCCTATCGTCTAGAACCGATGCCGGACCGGTTCCGCGACGCTTCGCGCAGGATGCGAACACGTATGGCGACGCCACTTGATCACTGCCCTACGGAGAGTCCGCGACGATATTTTTTAGGACTTACGCCGGTCCATGCCCTGAATGCTCGCGAAAATGCGGAAAGCTCGGAATATCCCAGGCAAAGCGCGATTTCCGTCAGCGGCATATCCTGGTTCCGCATATAGTGAAGCGCCAGATCCTTGCGGGCCGCGCTCAAGATGTCGTTGAATGAAAGGCCGCGACTCTTCAGCTGCCTATGCAATCTGCCGCCGGATATGCCGAATAGCTTGGCGATGTTGTCAAGAGTCGGCGCGGAGTCTCCCAGGTTCAGCTTGATCTGGTCCCGGACAATGTCCGAGAATTCCTTCGACCCTTCATGCATGCTGCATCTTGCTCTTAGGATCGGTTCGATGATCGCGAAAAGGAAGGGATCCCTGTCCGGCATGGGAGCCTCGAGATCTTCCTTGCGGAATGCAAATGCATTGGTTCTCCTGCCGAAGCGAACGGGAGCTCCGAAGCGCGACGAGTGCTCGCGGGCTCCGTCGGGCTCCAAGTGCTCGAATCGAACTTCCAAGGGCGACCAGCCCGAACCGAGCGCGCGCTTGAACAGATTTGCGAACATTCCCAAGGAAAGCTCGGCATCCTGCCGCTTGTTGGAAATCCTTCTGTCTTCGATATTGTAGCTAAGCCAGTAAATTCCGGCTTCTTCGATGACTCCGAAATGCGATAGGCTCTGATGCGCCGGAAAATATTTTTGCATTTGGAAAACCGCCGACGCTAGAGTCGGGGAGCTCACCGCGGCGTAGCCTATCGGGCCGAGCTTTTGCGGTTCGAATGACTGGCCGAATTGCAGGCCGAAATTGTCGATGCCGGTCGCCCTTGCGCTTTCGTGGAACAATTCGCAGTACTGCGACAAGTTTACTTCCGAATTCGGATTTCCAACGGCATCCAGGCGTATGCCTACTTTTCCCAAAATGGCTTCGGGGTCGCCGCCGCTTCGCTCTATGTGGTCGATAACCCCGGTCGCGGCGGAAGCGACGACTTTAGATGGTTCAAGACTGCGTTCTGGATAGCCCATGTCGTTCCCGGCCATGCGCCGGAATCTCTCACGCGCTCTTTCGCGGCATGAATTTCGCATTCCGGCGGCTGGATATCAGTAGCATGACAGGCCGAGCGCTGTCAATTTTTTGCCGCCGAACCCGATGAAACGGTCGTGGAAAACTGCCGAAGTCGCAAAGCGATACGATTTTCCGTCCGCGTCTCCCGTCAAGGCGGGGAGCGCTCGCAAGCAAGAATTGCAGGGCTGGCGGTCGAATTGAATTCGGCGCCGGATCAAGTTCGGGAAGCGCGATGCGACGCTCGCGCTTGGCCCGGAAGCCAGCGAAATACAGCAATCGCCGCATCGGAAATGCCTCCGCCCCAACGGACGATTGAAGTCTTGCTTGAACCGTCCGCATTTTTCAGCCGCTTCGGGATTGAAGACAATTCAAGCTTATGTCAAATTCCTAGCAATCGCCGTCAAGTCGCCGCCGGAAAAATCGAGTATGCGTATTGGCTTAACGGTTGCTGCAAATGAAACAACAGGATGGAGAAAGACATGCATGTATCGAGACGATCATTCAATGCCGGATTCGCGGGAACGCTTGGACTTGGAGCGTTCAGCGGAACCGCTGCATTGGCCGACAGAAACGATCAACTGAACATTCTGTGCTGGGAGGGCTACAATTCAGACGAGGTGCTCGGCCCATTCCGCCGCGCCAATCCCGATGCCACTGTTCGCGCCGAGAGCGGCACTTCGGATCCCGACATGATCAACAAGCTCCGCGCCGGAGAGGTCAATGTCTGGGATCTAATCAATGTCAATCAGCCCTGGGCGAGGGCGCAGCTGTATCCGGAGGGATTGATTCTGCCGTTGAACAAGGAACGTTTCATGCCGTTTTTCGACAGCATGCTTCCCGAGTTCCAAGGCCCGTATCCGCTCTCTTTCGCGGAGAACGGCGACTTGATCGGCATGCCCCAGCGCTACGGCCCCTTCAGCTTCGTCGTCAATACCGACGTGATCAGCCGGGAAATGGCCGAAAACGAAGGATGGAACCTGTTCCTGGATTCCGGGATGGACCAGCGCTACGGCATTCTTACCTACGACAACTGGAACGTAATGCACATCGCCTTGACAGCGGGGCTGAACCCGTTCGCGGCGATCGAAGGCGAGGACGCGGAAAAATTCCGTTCGACCGCCGAAGCGGTATTCGGCGGCGCCAAGCTGCTGACCGACGATTTGGTCGCAATGAACACGGCTTTGATTAACGGCGAGATCGATGCCTACTTTACCGGCGGAACCTATACGGCGTCTCCGGCTCGCTACGACGGAGCAACTCAAATCAGGGGCATAACCCCGGCTTCCGGGCCCGTCGACGGGAAAGGCGGAGTCGTCTGGATTGAATTGACGTCCAAAGTCAACAATCCCGATCCGTCCTCGCTTGCGGATGATTTCCTGGAGTTCGTGCAATCTCCCGAAATCTCGAAAGCGGTGGCTTTCGCGGAAGGCACCTACAATCCGGTTTCGCAGATGGCCGACTCCGGCGTCATGTCGCTGTTCGATGCCGAGGAGCTGGATGCGATACAATGGGACAGCCTGTCCGACGAATTGTCGAGAAGCCTGGACTACGAAGTCGTGGAATCGTACGATTCGCTGATCGAAATCTACACGGCGGCCAAGCGCGGCTAATTTTTACTCGGGCCCGGCGTCGAACGGCGCCGGGCAAATTCGGCAGGCGGTCGGCGAATGGCAGCAACGACGATTCTCAAGCTCGACGGGCTTTCGAAGAATTTCGGCGCGTTCCAGGCTCTCCGAAACATTTGCCTCGAAATAATCGAAGGCGAATTCCTGACGATTGTCGGGCCTTCGGGCAGCGGCAAGACCACTCTTATTAGGCTGCTCGTCGGCATGGACCAGCCGACGGAGGGCGAAATTCGCCTGCGGGGGACAAGAATCGAAAGCACGCCGGCGAACAAGCGGCCGACCTGCATGGTGTTTCAGTCGCTCGCCTTGTTTCCGCATAGGACGGTCGGCCAGAACATCGAGTTTCCCTTGAAAATCAGAGGGGAGCCGCCGGCGCGGCGCAAGGAGAGGGCGTGCGAGCTTCTGGAACTCCTGCGCCTGCCGCTCGAATACTACGGCAAGCGAATCGCGCAATGCTCGGGAGGGGAGCAGCAGCGGGTCGCTCTCGCGAGGGCGCTGGCGTTCGACCCGGAAATCCTGTTCTTCGACGAGCCGCTGTCCGCTCTCGACTACCGGCTGCGGAAAGCGCTCGAAAAGGAGCTGAAGGACCTGCACGAGCGTACCGGAAAGACCTTCGTCTACATAACCCATTCGCTCGAGGAAGCGATGGTGATGTCCGATCGGATCGCAATCATGAACGCGGGGCGATTCGAGCAAATCGCGACGGCGGATCAGATCTACGCAAGGCCGGTAAGCAAGTTCGTCGCGGAATTCATGGGCGAAGTGAACCTGTTCGACATTTCAGGCACGGATCGGCGCGGAATAGGCTCCGGCAGCCTTGGATCGAAAGACAACCTGGATTTGGGATTGGCCGGCGATGAAGTCGGCACTCTCATGGTAAGGCCGGAATTCGTTCGCAGAGTCGAGGGCAAGGGAAGCAGCGACTTTTGGGTGCGCGGACAGCTGCGCGCGGAATATCTCCTCGGCTCGCGCCTGCACTACGAGTTCGATTGCGACGACGGTACGACGCTTACCGTGGAAAAGCTTCGCGAAGATCGCTTCCGGTGCGCCCCCGGCGATGAATTCCTGCTCGGCTGGGATTTGGCGAATTCGCATGTGATCCGGAGCCGCGGCTAGTGGACAAAGCTAACCAGCGCTTCGGGTTCCTATGCTCGCTCCCGATTCTCGTCGTGCTCGGGCTGGGGTTTCTAGCTCCGCTGGCTGTTGTCGCTCTTTATTCGACAATGCCGGAAAGGGTCTTTAGCCTCGCAAACTTTCCGACGTTCGAAGCGTTCAGAACATTGGTCGAGCAGAGCTACTACAAATCCTTGCTATGGTCGCTGGGAATGGCAGTCGTGGCCACGTGCATGCTATTTCTGCTTTGCTGGCCGCTCGCATACGCCATGGCGAAGGTTTTTCGCAGCTTTGCGCTGGCGATCACCATTCTCGTGGTGATGTCGCTGTTCGTTTCGGAAAACATTCGCCTGTTCGGCTGGTCGCTAACGCTAATGAAAGGCGGCCTGCTCGAAGGCCATGCGAGAGCCTGGTTCGGCATAGGATTCGAAGGGCTGCTCTACAACGTGCCGATTATCGTGTTCGGGCTGGTCTACGTGTACCTCCCTTTCATGCTTTTCCCTCTTGCCCAGGGAATAGCCATGATTCCCGACGATGCTCGCCAGGCGGCTACCGACCTGGGCGCGTCCAGGTGGCAGCTGCTGATAGAAATCGACCTGCCTCTCGCGGCGCCCGGAATCGCCGTGGGCTCGCTGCTCACGTTCGTCCTTGCCGCCGGAGCTCTGGCGGAATCCAAGCTTCTTGGCGGGCAGGCGGTAATAGTCATCGCCGATGAAATCGAAACGGCGTTCACCTACAGCCAGAATTGGCCTCTCGGCTCGGCCCTGTCGGTGGTCCTCATCGTCATCATCGGCTGCCTCGTGACCTACGGTCTCGCGCGCGTCGACCTGGACTCGATAATCGGGCGCAACAGGTGATGGGCGCATCTCGTTCCACCAAGCTAGCCCTTTACGCCTATGCCGCCCTTGTCGTGGCGTTTTTGTATCTGCCGCTGGTTTCGGTTGGATTCGCGTCGATATCGAGAGCGCGCTATCTGACGTTTCCAATCAAGAAATACGCCACGAAGTGGTACGGCAGCGCTTTCGCCAGCGAGACCGTCATGGACTTGCTGGTGGTGTCGCTGCGAATCGCCCTGATCGTCGCCGCCGTTTCCATGACGGTCGGTTTTTTCGGCGCTCTGGCCTTCGCCCGCTACAATTGGCGGTACAGGTCGCTGTTCCAGAAGGTGATCCTTCTGCCGATATTCTTTCCTCAGGCGGTTCTGGGACTCGCCTTGCTGATCTGGTTCAACGCGCTGGGCGTAATTCCCGATTGGAAAACCGCCGTAGTTGCGCATCTGGTATGGATCGCGCCGATAGCGACCCTGATTATAGCCATCCGTGCGTATTCGTTCGATCCGGCGCTCGAGGAAGCCGCGAGCGACATGGGCGCATCCACCTGGCAAATCCTTCGCGAGATCACGATTCCGCTATTGATGCCCGGAATAATCTCGGCGGGCCTGTTCGCATTTCTGCTGAGCTGGGGGAATTTCCCGCTTTCGCTCTTTACGACCGGCGCCGACAGCACTTTGCCGGAATGGCTGTACGCAAAGGTCGTATCCGGCTACACGCCGCTGGTGCCGACCGTCGGCGTGCTCACGGTCGCGGGCTCGCTGCTCTTGATCGGGATCGCATTCGCGGTCTTTCACGTTTTCAAATTCGCGAGTTCAAGGTCCGCATAAACTAGGGAGAAGAAAATGCTTTCATCCGTAAAAGGGAAATCGGTAATTGTGACTGGCGGTTCCAAGGGAATCGGCCGCGGCATCGCCAGGGTTTTCGCGCGCGAAGGCGCGAATGTCGCCATCGCGTCTCGCGGAGACGCGGCCGCCGCGGTCGCCTGCGACGAAATTGAACAGGAAGGCGGCGGAACCGCCTACCACGTGCCATGCGACGTTTCCGACTGGGACAGCGTTCGATCGATGGTGGAATCGGTGGCCGCCCGCAGCGGCGGCGTCGACGTGCTATGCGCGAACGCGGGCGCATTTCCGCAGACGAAGATCGTCGACATGGATCCTTCGGAATGGGATCAGGTGCTGGCGACGAATTTGAAGTCGGCGTTTCTGTGCGTCAAGGCGTGCATTCCCCACTTCGACAACGCGAAAAAGGGCAGGGTAGTGCTGACCTCGTCCATAACGGGGCCGGTGACCGGCTTTCCCGGATGGTCGCACTACGGCGCCTCGAAATCCGGCCAGCTCGGATTTCTAAAGACCGCGGCCATGGAGCTGGCGCGCTACGGAACGACGATCAACGCCGTTATGCCGGGCAACATCTATACCGAAGGACTTCAGGACCTGGGCGAAGAGTATTTGAAGACGATGGCGGCTTCGATTCCGCTCAAGCGCCTCGGCGACGTCGAGGATATCGGCCATGCGGCGCTATTTTTCGCTTCGGACGAGGCCGGCTACATCACCGGGCAGCAAATCGTCGTCGACGGCGGACAGATAATTCCTGAATCACTAGAGGCGATCGAAGAGATTTAAGCCCCTTTTTGATGGAGGCGCCGACATGGCGACGAACCAGATGCCGCTCGCCGAGCTGTCGAGGCACTTGGAAACTCTGGCGAATAGCTCCCTGTTTCTATGGGAGGTTCCGAGCGAAGCCCGCGCCCGCCTCATAAACGTTTCCGAAAACTCGACCTACCTCGTGGAGGCTCCGAACGGCTACAAATCCGTTCTTCGGGTTCACCGCGAGGACTACCACACCGAGCGAGCCATCTATTGCGAGCTCGAATGGTCGCGCGCTCTATGCGAGGCGGGCGAAGTGCTGACGCCGGGCTACATGATCGGAAAAAACGGGAGAGCGGTGCAGTCGGGAATTGTCGACCCGCTTCCCGCCCCCCGATTCATGGTCATGTTCGAGTTCGCCGAAGGCCGCGAGCCGGACGAATCCCAAGACTTGACGAAACCGTTCGAAGAGCTCGGCGAAATCGCCGCTAGAACCCACGTGCATTCCATCAATTGGCAAAAGCCGGAGCCGTTCGAAAGGCTGACGTGGGATCTCGATTCGATATTCGGCGCGAATCCAACGTGGGGATTCTGGAAGGACGCTCCCAACGTAACTCCGGAAATCGCGACGCTGCTTCGAAAGCTGGAAGCGACCGTTGCCGGCAGACTCGAGAACTTCGGGAAAGGTCCCGATCGATATGGATTGATCCACGCCGACATGCGACTCGCGAATCTATTGATCGAAGGCGACACGACTTGGCTGATCGACTTCGACGATTGCGGCTGGGGCTGGTATCTGTACGATTTCGCGACCGGGATTTCATTCATTGAAGATCACCCGCAAATACCGGAGCTGAAATCCGCCTGGGTCGAGGGCTACCGGAAGGCGCGCCCTCTTTCCGAAGCCGAGGAAGCCGAGATCGACAGCTTCGTTATGCTTCGGCGGCTGGCCTTGCTTGCTTGGATCGGCAGCCATATCGAGGCGCCCGAGCCGCAGGAGCTCGCGCCGAGATTCGCAAGCGTAACGGCGGATCTTGCGGAAGCCTATCTTTCGCGATTCGGCTGATCGCCGCCCGCGGGACCAAATTCCATGAATGCCGTCGCGAACGGGCTTTCCGGCGACGGCAAGTCGAGGCCGGGATTCGCCTATCCGCAATGACCGCCGGGTTAGGCGCCGTCCGAAATCGCGGAAGTCCGGAAATCACCGGGGATTCCAATGGATTCCCGCAGCGGAAGGCGCGGCTCCGATTTCGCGAAGATGGCGCGATGGCGATTCGATGCGGCATACTGAACGCCTGAACCCGGTCTTTTGCCGGCGGCAAGCGGCGGATTGATCGCGAAATTCAATCCAAGCGCCGCAACGGAGCCGTTTTTCCGAGACCTCTACTTTCGCGCAGCGCGAGGACACCGCCGCCCGTCACGCCGACTGCGCGGCTCGAGAGAAGGATTCGCGCTGTAGGTCAACTGTCAATTCACGCTGTCCGATTGTCAAGAACTGCCGGATTCGAAGGCGTATGACCTACCCGAGGAATCGGTTTGCGGATTGTTGAAATGAGCCAGGACAAGCTCGAGTTTCTGGAACGTTCCAGAGAATTCTGGAATCCCAAGAAAACCCAGGATTGGCAGGACATGGGGGTCGACCTCGTCATCGACAGGCGAGAGGGGTACTATCTATTCGACATGGACGGCCTGCGATTGATCGACGTCCACCTGAACGGCGGTACTTACAATCTGGGCCATCGGCATCCGGAACTGGTTGAAGTCCTTAAAGTCGGCGCCGAGCGGTTCGACATGGGAAACCATCACTTCCCGGCCTTGGCCAGGACGGCCCTGGCGGAAGCACTCGCGGCGTGCGCTCCGTCGCCGGACATGAAATTCACGGCATACGGATCGGGCGGCGGGGAAGCCATCGACATCGCTATAAAGACGGCGCGGCACGCGACCCAAAGACGGAAAATCGTCTCGATCTTTAATGCCTACCACGGCCACACGGGGCTCGCCGTGAAAACCGGCGACGAGCGATTTTCCAAGATATTCCTTTCCGAGGACAGGGAAGGTGAATTCGTTCAAGTTCCCTTCAACGATCTTGCGGCGATGGAGGAGGCGCTTAGGGGCAACGACGCCGCAGCCGTCATTATCGAGACAATTCCCGCCACGTACGGGTTCCCGATGCCGGAGGAAGGGTATCTGCCGGCCGTCAAGTCGCTCTGCGACAAATACGGCGCGCTGTTCATCGCCGACGAAGTTCAAACGGGATTGATGCGCACCGGGGAATTGTGGGGAATTACGAAGTACGGGGTCGAGCCGGACATTCTAGTTACGGGAAAGGGCATATCAGGCGGCATGTATCCCATCGCCTGCGTGCAGATCAGGGAAAGATGCGGCGGGTGGCTGCGGCAGGACGGCTTCGCCCACATGTCGACAATGGGCGGAGCGGAACTCGGCTGCGTCGTCGCAATGAAGGTGCTGGAAATCGTGCAGCGCCCCGAAGTCAGGGCGATGGTGCGATTCAATTCGGATTTTCTGCGCGCGGGTCTCGACCTCATCAAGAGCGCCTACGCGGATTTTTTCGCGGGAATACGCCAGCACGGCGTCATCATGGGCTTGGAATTCGATCATCCCGAGGGCGCCAAGCCGGTCATGAAGCATCTTTACGCCAACGGCGTCTGGGCGATTTTCTCCACTCTCGATCCGCGCGTTCTGCAATTCAAGCCCGGCTTGCTTCTTACCCAGGCCGATGCCGAAGATCTTCTCCGGCGAGTTGAAATCGCCGTTGACCTCGCTCGGGACGAGGTCAAGGGCAAGCGCAGGCGGGCCGCCTGATGTCCGGCCGAATCAACAACCTGGTGGATATCTCCCAATCTCCGGCGGCGCTTCGCGGGCGCGCGGACATAGTATTGGAAAACGCGAAATGGGCGTCGCACGTATTCCAAAGGTTCGACCGCGAAGCCACGATGCGGGTGGTCGACGCGGTCGCTAGAACGGCGCATGACGGCGCGGCTCGATATGCGGAGCTCGCCGTCGAGGAAAGCGGATTCGGCGTTGTCGCCCACAAACGCATCAAGAACGAAATGACCGCGATGCCGCTGGTGGACTACTATCGCGACGACGATTACGTAAATCCGCGAATTTCCGAGAATTTGAAAATCGTCGAAATCCCCCGCCCGGCCGGCGTCGTATTCGCGCTTACGCCGTCGACGAATCCGATTTCTACGCTGAACTACAAGATTGTTCTGGCGATGATGACTCGCAACGCCATCGTGATTTCGCCGCATCCCGCAGTAAGGCACTGCTGCGTGGAGGCGGCGAACTCGCTTGCCGCCGCCGCGACCGCCGCCGGCGCTCCCGCCAGCAGCATCCAGGTTCTGGCGGAGCCGTCCATTCCGCTCGTCAACGAATTCATGCGCTCGCCGAAAACGTCGGTCATTCTCGCTACCGGCGGCAGCGCCATGGTTCGCGCCGCCTACGCGTCGTCCAATCCCGCGATCGGCGTCGGTCCGGGGAACGCGCCCGTATTCGTCGATTCATCGGCGGATTTCGAGAAAGCGGCCGCGAGAATCGTCGAGAGCAAGAGCTTCGACAATTCCGTGCTTTGCACGAACGAGAGCGTGCTGATTACGGTGCCGGAAGCGGACTCCCGGTTGCGGCGCGCGCTCGGAAGTCGAGGGGGCCATCTATGCAGCGACGAGGAAACCGGGCTGCTGCGACGGTTTCTCTTCCACGCAAGCGGCTTCAATGTCGAGGCGATCGGGCGGGACGCGAGCTGGATAGCGAATCAAGCCGGCATCCGAGTTCCGCGAAGCGCGAAAATTCTTATCGCCCCGATTGCCAGAATCGGCGTCGAAGAGGATCTCAGCAGGGAGAAGCTTTGCCCGGTGCTCGCCTATCATGTCGCGAAGAATAGGACCCAGGCGATTTCCCAGTCGAGAGCGGTTCTTCGGCTCGCGGGGGCGGGGCACACGGCGGCCGTGCATGCCTCGGACGAGCAGACTGCTTTCGATTTCGCGCGCGCGGTGGAGTCCTATCGGGTCGTCGTCAACGCGCCCTGCTCCCAGGGAGCGGCCGGATTCGGCACGAATCTCGCCCCGACGTTCACGGTTGGAACAGGGTATTTCGGCCGCAGTTCCGTCGGAGACAATATCGGGCCTCAGCATCTCGTCCACTGGACGAAGCTGGCCTACAATTCCGATCGATCCGAAAAATTCGGCGACTTTCGCGGCGTAGCGGCTAGATTCGACGGCCCTCTTCCCCAGGCTCCCGAAGACGGGGTTCCGGGCAGAACCCGGAACGATTCGCCGCCCGGCGGCGGAATCGCTCAAAGCGGAATAGATCGGGAGGAGCTCAGAAGAATCATCGCCGAAGAACTGCGGGCGGTATTGAAGGGGTAGTCATGGCCGAGCTTCGTTCCTTCATCTTTATCGACCAGCTGCAGCCGCAGACGCTTGCATACATCGCGACATGGATGCGAGGCAGCTTGCCGCGCCGAAACATGGCGGCCCAGATAATCGAAGTCGCGCCGGGCATGGATATCGAGGCCCTGACGGATATTGCGCTCAAGGGATCCGATGTCAAAGCGGGACTACTGGTCGTTGAGCGGCAATTCGGATATCTGGAATTTCATTCCTCGTCCACCGCGGAAGTCAAGGCCGGAGCCCAGGCGGTTCTCGAGTCTCTAGGAGCGGCTGAAGACGATGCCACGACGCCCGCCATTCTCGGCTCGAAGACGGTGACGCGAGTGGATCGCCAGCACGCCTTCCTCATCAACCGCAATAAGCTCGGTTCAATGATTCTTGCGGGCGAAAGCCTGTATTTGCTGGAGTGCAAGCCGGCCTCCTACACTATTCTCGCCTGCAACGAAGCGGAAAAAGCGTCGAACATTAAGGTCATCGACTACAGGATGATCGGCGCAAACGGGCGGCTCTACCTTGCCGGGGACGAGGCGGAAGTCCGAAATGCCAGAGAAGCCGCGGAAGGCGCATTGCGCGGCAAGGGAGCGGCCTAGACGAATGCCTGACGAGCTAAGGGCCGCCATCCGCGAAATTTTGCGAGAGGAATTGGCCAAGGCCGGCGCCGACAAGGCAAAGGCGGAGCGGCGGATCGCTGAAGAAAGGGTCAAAATCGAATCCGATGAAGACCTGATGAAATTCGCTAGGCGCCTGCTAGCTCTGTACTCCGATCCGGGTTCGCGCCAGGCGATCGAGAATGGCCGGCATGTCTTCAAACTCGGCGAGCGCGGCGCGTCGATGCCGAGAGACCGTTCCGATAGAGCGGCCGAGCCGATGCGGGACTTGAAAGCCGCGCGCTTCGAATCAGGCTTGATAACGGAAAAAACGATTAGAAGCCTGCCCGATTCAACTGCGCTAGTCAGAGCGGAGAAAGCCGTAAAATTTACGCCGCTTGCGCTCGAAGCCCTTCGAAGGGCGGGAATCAAACTTGAGAGGACGAAAACATGATTCGCGGGCGAGTAATCGGAAGATTGTGGTCGTCAAAAAATATCGAAACGATTCCCGGCGGGGCGCTGCTGGAAGTCGAAGCGGACGGCGGCGGAAAGATCGTCGCGCTTGACGTCATAGGTTGCGCCGAGGGCGAAGCCGTTCTCGTAACGCAGGGGTCGGTCGCGGCATCGCACTTTCCGAACGCGCGAGCTCCGATCGACGCTTTAATAATCGGCTCGATAGACGAATAGCACCGAATGCCAGTTCAAGGAGAAAAATGATGGCGAATTCAGCACTTGGAATGATTGAAACAAGGGGGTTCGTTCCCTCGCTCGCGGCGGCGGACGCCATGGTCAAGGCCGCCAATGTGGAAATCGTTTCGAAAAACGAGGTGGGCGGCGGCCTAGTGTCGGTTTTAATCAGAGGCGACGTGGGCGCGGTCAAGGCGGCGACCGAAGCGGGCGCCGAGGCCGCGAACGGTATTGGCGAAGTCGTCGCCGTGCACGTGATTCCCAGGCCGCACGGCGACCTTGGCGACCATTTCGGCACGGCAAGCTAGCCAGAGCCATCCAGGATCGAGAGCAACCCGAGGCATCTCAAATGACCGAACTCAGGGTCTATCTGCCGATTTACGATCTGCAGCCGCAGTTCGCGGCTTATCTAAGCTCGCCGCTCCGGGCGCGCGGCTATCCTCCGTTTGTCGGGCAGCACAGCTTGATCATCGAGGTTGCTCCCTCCCTTTCAATACACCGCATTGCCGACCTCGCTCTAAAGGCGGCGCCGAACATGGAGCCCGGAATACTTTTTACCGAGCGTCAGTTCGGCCTCCTGGAACTGCATGCTTCGGAGCGATCTGAAATGGAGGATGCGGGGAGGGCGATTCTCGACGGCATAGGCGCATCGCCCGGGGATCAGTTCGCGCCATCGACGCTGTTCGTGGATATCATCGAGAACATTTCCGATCAGCACGCGATCATTCTGAACAGAACCCGCGACGGCTCGATTCTGGTGCCCGGCTCCAGCCTGCTGCTGTACGAGCTGTCGCCGGCGCTCTTCGCGTGCGCCGCCGCGAACGAGGCGGAGCGCGCAGCTCCCGGAGCGGTCATTAACGACGTGCAGATGATGGGGGCGACCGGTCGGGTCTTCCTTTCGGGAACCCCGCGGGAACTCGAGCTTGCCAAAGCGGCGATCGAAGCCGCTTTGGAGACAATCGACGGTCGACCGCAGGCATCGACGAGCAAGCGGCGCAAGAGCGGCTAACGCGAGTCCTTCAAAGGCTGCCAAGTCCGCGCGCTAGCCGGCAATCCGGGCGGCGTCGAACGCGCGCGTCTTCGGAATTCGAAAACGGCGGCTATTCGCGAACGTGGAAACGCGCGAGTCCGGACGCGGTCGCGAACAACCGGATTCGCGGCGAGACGATCACTGCGAGGGCTCCTCGGTCATTCGGGGAGCCCGTTTGCCGTCTTCCGAACGCTTGAGGCTTCGCTTTGCCGAATTCGCGGCCGAATAGGGCGCCTATTCGAGATTTCCATCGGGAAATTGTGGCGCCGCGCCGGACGAATTGCTAATGTTTCGGAAGCGGCAACCCGGAGGCAAAAATGGTTCACTCTGCTGTCAAGCCGGAATTCAGCGAGATTTTCGACCTGTCCGCAAGCGTCGAAAAGCTGGGTTCGGGCTTTGTGTTCACGGAAGGCCCGGTTTGGCATCCGAGCGAAAAATACCTTTTGTTTTCAGATATGCCCGGAGATGTGCGGCGTCGCTGGTCCGAGGCTGGCGGAGTAACGGAGGAAATGCGGCCGTCCAACAAAGGCAACGGCATGACCTACGATTCCGAGCTCAACCTGCTTGTTTGCGAGCATGCTACGAGCTCGGTCGCAAGATTTAGGCCGGACGGGGTTCGAGACGTGCTGTGCTCGCGCTTTGAAGGCAAGGAACTGAACTCGCCGAACGACATTTGCGTTCATTCGAACGGCTCCGTCTACTTCACGGATCCGACCTACGGGCGAATGCCGCACTTCGGCGTAGAAAGACCGACGCAGCTTGGATTCCAGGGAGTTTACATGCTTAAGCCGGGCCACGCTCCGGGAACCGAGCCGACGCTGGTATCCGACCGCTACATGTTTACGCAGCCCAACGGCCTGTGCCTAAGCCCCTGCGAACGATTTATGTGGGTCAACGATTCCGACCAATGCAATATTCGGAAATTCGATGTCGCTCCCGACGGGAGGCTCGTCAATGCGAGGATTTTCGCTTCCGGAATCAAGGATAGCGCGGAACCGGGAATTCCCGATGGAATGAAGGCGGACTCGAATGGCAATGTTTGGGTAACAGCCCCCGGCGGCGTCTGGGTCTATTCGTTCGAAGGCGAGCTGCTCGGAAAGATCGACATTCCCGAACAGGCCGCAAACCTTCACTGGGGCGGCGAAGATTGGTCGACTCTGTACATTTGCGCCAACACATCTCTCTATTCGGTCGGCACGCGGGCAAAAGCCCGCATGGAGCCGTTCATGACCGCCGGCTCGGCGGCCTCAAGAACGGACGCAGGAGTCGAATCGCCGGATGCCTTGACTCTCCGGCCGGCTCGAACGGCGCTTGTAATTCAGGATATGCAAAACGACGTAATCATGGAAGGCGGCGCGTTCTCCTCGAGCGGGTCGCCGAGTCACGCCTTGTCTCAGAACGCCGTTGAAAATTGCCGGCTGCTGGCGGAGGCTTGCCGCAGGCGCGGAGCCATGGTTATCCATGTCTGGTTCGTTTGCGAGCCGGGGCATCCGGCTCTGTCGCAGAATGCTCCGCTATTCAAAGGCGTCAAAGCGGAAAACGCCCTGGTCAGAGGTAGCTGGGGAGCGGCTCCGGCAAGCGGCCTTGAGCCGGTATCCGGCGATTTGGTCGTCGAAAAGATGACCATGAGCCCCTGGGAGTCCAGCCGGCTGGAATCCTACTTGCGCGGGGCCGGAATCGATACGATTATCAATACCGGCGCGTGGACGAATATGAGCGTCGAACACACCGCTAGAACCGCCGCCGACAAGGGATTCCGCGTCGTCGTTCCCGAAGACGCCTGCTCCACGATGAACTCGGACTGGCACCGCGCTTCGATCGACTTTGCAATGCAGAATGTCGCGACGGTCGCAAAGGCCGCCGATGTAATAGCCGCTCTAGGCCGATGATAGCGAGCAATTCCTTGCCATGAGTCTTGCGAATTTCCGAACAGGAAGATGCCTCGGCGAGGATATGTTAGACCGACCGCGTTAGTCCGCCGTCGACTCGGATGTTCTGGCCGGTGATATAGCTGGACGCATCGGAAATCAGAAAGGAAATGACTTCCGACAATTCGCTCACGCGGGCGTAGCGCCCCATGGGAATTCGGGCCTTCCTGTCGGGCTTTTCGGGAAGGCTGTCGATAAAGCCCGGCAGTACGTTGTTCATCCTGATTCCGTCGGAGGCGTGGTTGTCGCTGTAAAGTTTCGCGAAGGCCGCCAGCCCGGCGCGAAACACCGCCGAAGTCGGGAAATCCGCGTCGGGTTCAAACGCGGCGAATGTCGAAACGTTGACGATCGAACCGCCGCGCTTCGTCATCAGGGGCGTGACGATTCTCGCCATCCGAACAACGTTGAGAAGGTAGCAATCCATTCCCGCGTGCCAATCGCCGTCGGAAATTTCCAGAATGCCGCCTTTCGGCCCGTGTCCCGCGCAATTTACAACGCCGTCGATTCTTCCGTAGCGCTTGTATGAGAATTCAGCGAATTCTTCCAAATCCCCGGCTTTTAGATTCGACCCCGTAAACCCGACTCCGCCGAGGTCGATCCCGATTTTTTCGCCCTTGCCCGACGACGACATGACGGCGATCCCGTATCCGGTTTCGGCCAGTTTCCTAGCCGCATCCGCTCCGATCCCGGATCCGCCCGCTACGACAAGAACAACCGGCCTATCGTGCACTTCATTGCTCCTCGCCCGCCGGCCGGAATCATAAGCGGCTCCCGCTGGCGGCTTGCGTTTTCATTGCTGGTTGATTTCAGCGGCGAATCCATTCGCGTTGCCGATCCTGCGGAATTCATGGGTCCAGCCGCCTAGAGAAATTGCGGCCGAGCCAGTAGGCCTTCGGTCGACTTCACTTGGACGGGCCAATCATCATGAACAGTTGGCGACCTTCAAGCTTAGGCAGGATTTCAACTTTTCCGACCTGTGAAATATCGCTTGCGACCCGATTTAAAAGATTGCGCCCAATATCCTGGTGAGCCATTTCGCGGCCCCGGAATCGCATGGTAACTTTAACCTTGTCGCCGTTGCCAAGGAATTTCGCGACATTTCGCAATTTAACGTCATAGTCGTGCCTGTCCGTATTCGGACGAAACTTCACTTCTTTGACTTCGATGGTTTTTTGCTTTTTTCGAGCTTCGGATTCTCGTTTTTGCTGCATATACTTGAATTTGCCGTAATCCATGACTTTGCAAACCGGAGGGGCCGCCGTTGGCGAGATTTCAACTAGATCCAAGTCCGACTGCTGAGCGATTTCAATTCCCTGATCCGGCGTTGTTATTCCGAAGTTTTCGCCCTCAGGTCCTATGAGCCGGATTTCACGGGCGATTATGCGATCATTAACTCGAGGTCCCGTTTCGCGCACCGGCGGCGCGTTATGTGGTCGACGTGGTATTTGGTTTTCTCCTCTTTTACCGCGTAGGAATTCTAAGCCTCAATTATATTGGGCGATTCGTAAAATCAATAGCGGTTGCCGCAAATTAACGTCATGGGCTCAATTCGCAAAAAGTTAAAGAAAGCGATGATTCCGTATTCGTTCGCAGCATGGAATTCGGACCGCCGCTTTGATTCCTCGACATCCCCGATTCAATCGGCTGGAATATTCGCTTTGCCATCGGCTTTCGATCCCGTTCGCATTTGTCTTGGCGCTGCAGTCCGATGTTCGCCAAAAGCCGGGATGCCGCGAGCTAGCGGCAATCGCAGCCGAACTCGAAATTTCGACCGCAAAGGATCGCGGTCAGGCCGTTTGAAAGGCAAGCAAGTATGCGCAGAAATTCACAAGGGTAACGGCGACGCGCATTCCTCTCGGCACCGGCGGAAACAATCGAGCTTTCGTCATGCCGAATGCAACCCGAGGACCTACGCGCCCTTTCGCAGGTCGGGCGGCATTGACTCGGCGGCGAAGCGTTTTACAGCCTCATCGAGTCCCGCGACCTCGAGGCCGCGCTCGCCGAGCACTCTGATCGAAACCGTGCCGTTCGCCAATTCTTTCGCGCCAACGGCGAAAATGACCGGAACCTTGCTCAGCGAATGCTCGCGGACCTTGAAATTGATTTTTTCATTGCGGGTATCGGCTTCCGCTCGCAGACCCGCCTTTCGGAGGGTTTCAACAACATCGCGAGCGTATTCGTCCGCTTCCGATACGATAGTCGCCACAACGATTTGCAAGGGCGACAGCCAAAACGGCAATCGGCCGGCATAGTTCTCCAGTAGAATTCCGATAAACCTCTCGAAGCTGCCAAGAAGCGCGCGGTGCAGCATAACCGGCCTATGCTTGTTGCCGTCGCGGCCCACATAGACAGCGTCGAGCCTTTCCGGCAGAACGAAATCGACTTGAAGCGTTCCGCATTGCCAGTCTCTGCCGATCGCGTCGGTCAATACGAACTCGAGCTTGGGTCCGTAAAACGCGCCTTCGCCCGAATTAAGTTCGTAGGAATAGCCTCCGGCTTCCGCTGCGTCGATCAAAGCCTGCTCCGCGCGATCCCAGGTTTCGTCCGACCCCACTCTGACCTCGGGCCTGTCGGCGTACTTGATTTTGAATTCAGGGAATCCAAGGTCCCGGTAAACGCGCGAGAGCATGCCGATAAATTCCCGGGTTTCCGACTCGATCTGATCCTCCTCGCAAAAGATATGCGCGTCGTCCTGAACGAATCCGCGCACGCGCATCAAGCCGTGAAGCGCCCCGGATGGTTCGTAGCGGGTGCAGGATCCGAACTCGGCCATGCGCAAGGGCAGGTCGCGATAGCTCTTCTGCCCGAAATTGTAGATTTGAACGTGACAGGGGCAGTTCATCGGCTTGAGAGCGTTGATTCGCTTTTCCGCCGCATGCTCCTCGTCGACGCTGACGATGAACATGTTTTCCTGGTACTTTTCCCAGTGCCCCGATGCGATCCACAGGCTTCTGTCGACGACCTGGGGCGTGTTGACCTCCACGTAGCCGTGTTCGATCTGGCGGCGCCGCATGTAATCGGTGAGCTGGCGGTAGACCGTCCAGCCGTCGGGATGCCAGAACGCCATGCCCGGCGCTTCCTCCTGGAAGTGAAACAGCTTCATTTCGCTTCCGAGCTTTCTGTGGTCGCGCTTTCTGGCCTCTTCGAGCATGTTCAAGTGGCCTTTAAGATCTTCGCGATTGCGGAAAGCCACTCCGTAAATCCGCTGGAGCATTTTGTTGCGGGAATCTCCGCGCCAATAGGCGCCCGCGATGCTCATAAGCTTGAAGGTGTCGGCCGGCACCTGCCCGGTGTGCTGGAGATGAGGGCCGCGACACAGATCCTGCCATTCGCCGTGCCAGTACATGCGCACATCTTCGTCTTCGGGGATCATCCCGATCAGCTCAACCTTGTACGGCTCGCCGCTGCTCCTGTAATGTTCGATCGCGCGTTCCCGAGGCCAGGTTTCGGTTCGAACCGAATCCCGCATGTTGATGATTTCGCGCATTTTTTGTTCGATTTTTGGCAAGTCGTCGGGTGAAAACGGCTCGTTCTTGTCAAAATCGTAGTACCAGCCGTTTTCGATTACCGGTCCAATCGTAACTTTGGCGTCGGGCCAGATCTCCTGAACCGCTCGCGCCATAATGTGCGCGAGGTCGTGCCTTATTAGCTCCAGGGATTGCGGTTCATCCTTCATCGTGTGAATTACGACGCTTGCGTCCGCCGAGAGCGGCCATTGAAGATCCCAATGCTGGCCGTTGACAGTTGCGGAAATGGCCCGCTTGCGCAGCGACGCCGAAATTCCGGCCGCGATTTCGGCCACGGTTACTCCGCACGGATAATTTTTTCTGCCGCCATCCGGAAACTGAACCGCAATGTCCATGTCGTATTCCAATTATGAAAGTCCCGCTCGACTCAAACGAGAGCAGTCCTTTTACATTTGAAGCGCAGAAGTCAACAAACACGCGGCAAGCGAATGCCGTGTTCGGCTCTTTGCATAGATTTCCGTGGTACACTAATCGCACTCGCTGAATTCATCCGGCAAGATTTCGGAGATGAATCCGAGTTGGCCGACCACGGCAAAATCCGGAGACGAGCCGTGTTTCGGGAAATTATACTCCGCTGATTCTTGAATCTTCCCGAGTTCTCCGGTTCGCGGCGGTCGTCGGGCGCGTTCGGATTCAACTGCGCGGCGCCGTCGATGCAATACGGGGACCGCCGAATAAGGCGGCGGAGAGGACAAGCGCCGAAAATTCGGATCCCGGCAACGGGACGAAAGAAATTCTGCAAAAGCGAGGGGAATTCCCAATTTCCCGCGCCAATGAAGACCCGTCGACACCAAGAACGCCGTTAACCCGCGTCTGCGATCGTCTTCAAACCGCCTGCGTTTGCCGCATTGCGGTACAGAGGGCCGCGCGAAGGAATAGGTTGCGCCGGATCCGGAGTTAAAGCATTCTATTCAATGTGCCGTGCCCGTCGATAAACTGATGCTTGAGAGCGGCTCCGGCATGAATCGCGACAAGCGCCAGAAGCCCGTAGGAAGCAAAGTAGTGAACGGCTTCCGCGAGATTCCGCACGGGTTCGGAAACGGCCGCCACGGCTGGGACTTTCCAAAGCCCGAATATTTCGAATCCCGATCCAGACGAGGTCGACAGCAGGTATCCGGAAACCGGAATAACAATCATGGCGCACATCAACAGAATATGGGTCGCTCGGGCGGCGGCGCGCTCCCAGGGCCGAAGTTCCGTTTGCAGCGCCGGCGATGCCGAACTGAATTTCCGAATCAGGAATACGGCCGCCAGAGCGAGGACCGCCATTCCAATGGAGCGATGCAATTCCAGCGCTCTAGTCGACCACGCGTGATAATAGTCGAGACCGACCATCCACCAGCCGAGCCACGCCATCCCGAGCATGCAGATAGCAAGAATCCAATGCAAGAGCCTGCTAGTGAATCCGTACTTGGCGCCTCGGTTCTTGGCCAAGGATCAATTCCCGGTCGCTTGCTCTACTGGCGGACAGCCTCGATAAACAATTGGACCTCGACGGTCTCGGCGCCGGGGCCGAGTCTGTAGTTCATACCGAATTCCGCGGGCGCGAAAGCGTATTCGCCCTCGAATCCGGCTCTATAGCCGCCCCACGGGTCGTTTCCTTCGGCGATTCTTGTAACGCTGAACGACACGTTTCTTGTCATGCCCAGCAGGGTCAAATCTCCCGAAAGCACGCCTCCCGTCCTATCGCCATCATAGCCGGTGCTGACGAATGTCACCTCGGGATGCTCGTCGACATTGAAGAATTGACGGCCTCGCAGATGCCGGTCTCGTTCCGCATGGTTTGTATCGAGACTTTTGGCATCGATTGTGACTTCGATCGATTGGTACGCCTGCCCGGCATCCGGGTCGTATGTCATCTGGCCCTCGAAGCGGTTGAACCGGCCGATGAGCCAGCTGATGCCAAGGTGCTTGGTCCTGAATTGAATGAAAGAATGCGCGGTATCGATTCTGTATTCTGCAGCGGAAGCCGAAGTCGGGGTTCCGGCAAGCGCCGCGGCAAGAATCGCCAGCGACATCAAGTTCGTTATTATTCGCATAGCCATGAATTCCTATGTTTGGGGAGTGTATTCCTTCATCGCCGATTTTTTCCTTCGCGGCGGTTTCGGTCGCATAAGGAGATCATGCCAATACCGGAAAATTTCCAGGTGTTAAAAATAAAATTTTTGAAAGCACTGAAAGTTCCCCTGATGTTTCTCATGCCAATTCTTCCCAGCTTTTAGCGCCGAGCGTGCGGATCCGATCCGGGGAGTTGGTGAAATCCGACCAGACTGCGCCAACCTTCTCCTTGACGGCATCGGCGGTCTCGAAGACCTGGTTGGCGAAGTGGCGCGATTTCCGGAACTAGAATACGGTCTCAACCGGGTTCAGCTCCGGGCTGTGGAGAAGGAAAGATGGAATGGAAGTCGGATCACGGATTTCGGCGGCTGGGTGACGAGTTTAGGTCACGGTGGCGCCTCGAAGGCCCGCTTCCCCATCCGGCGGGCCGGAGCCTCAAGGTCCCGCCGCATCGAAGCGCGGCGGGACTCATCGAATCGGGATCGAATCGCAGAAAACTCGATCCGAAGCCCGAAGCGGGCTTCACGTCTTTACCGATTTCAAAATCAGCGCGCGAGTCGAACGCTGCTCCGCCCGGCGCTGAAACTCGTGACTAATCGAAACGCGCGCAATAATCGCGAATTTCCGGTCAGCAGTACGGTACGTTAACGGCCAATCCGCCTAATGACGTTTCCTTGTACTTTTCGCTCATGTCATTCCCTGTCTGCCTCATTGTTTCAATGCATGCGTCAAGCGACACGAAGTGGGTGCCGTCCCCCCTCAAGCTTAGGGATGCGGCCGAAACCGCTTTGATGGCGCCCAGGCCGTTGCGCTCGATGCACGGGATTTGAACCAGGCCCTTGACCGGATCGCAGGTCATGCCGAGATGGTGCTCCAGAGCGATCTCCGCCGCATTCTCGACCTGGGCGGGCGTGCCGCCCAATACGGCGCAAAGACCGGCGGCCGCCATTGCGGCGGCCGAGCCGACTTCGGCCTGGCATCCGCATTCCGCTCCGGAAATCGAAGCGTTTCGCTTCATTAGACCGCCGATCGCCGCAGCCGTAAGAAAAAAATCCGGTATCCTGCCCGACCAGGCGCTCGGAACGTGGTCCAAATAGTACTTCAGCGTCGCGGGAACGACTCCCGCGGCGCCGTTCGTCGGCGACGTTACGACTTGGCCGCCGGAGGCGTTTTCTTCGTTAACCGCCATGGCGTAGACGGAAATCCAATCATTGATTATGTGAGGCGCCGCAAGATTCGTTCCGTATTCCTGCTTAAGGCGGGTCATGATCGACTGGGCGCGGCGCCTGACTCCCAATCCGCCCGGCAGAACGCCGCCGGTCTCGATGCCTCGCGCAATGCACCGGGTCATCGCGTCCCAAATCCGCTCGATGCCTTCGTCGACCATCCGGCGACTGCGCAGCCGGCATTCGTTCGCCAGCATCATATCGGCGATGGACATGCCGCTTTCGTCGGCCTGTTCCAGCATTTCCGCCGCGCTGCGGAATTGATAGGGCACGGCGCCGTCCGCCGATGCCGCCGGCTTTTTGGCAAAGTCGCTTTCCGACATTACGAATCCGCCGCCAATGGAATAGTATGATTCCCGAACGATTATGTCGCCCTGCGCGTCGGTCGCGCTGAGAACCATGCCGTTCGTATGCCGAGGCAACCGCGTTTCAAAGTCAAAAACCAGATCTTCGGCGGGATCGAATTTCAGCGGAGGCAATCCTTCCACCGAAACCGTCTGCGAGGCTGCGAGATTCGCCAAGGCGATTTCGGCTTTATTCGAATCGTACGAGTCCGGAAGGAATCCGAGGAATCCCAGAGCGACCGCCCTGTCCGTGGCATGGCCCTTTCCGGTAAAGGCGAGCGAGCCGTGGAGCGAAGCTCTCAATCCGAATGGCGTAAAATGGCTCTTGCGCAGCGTGTCCAGGAACAATCCCGCCGCAAGCATTGGGCCCATGGTATGCGAACTCGAAGGTCCCACGCCGATCTTGAAAATATCGAAAGTGCTAATAAACATGCTCGAATTCCTCCCGCGTTTGAAATTCTCGCCAAATTTTCAGGTGACTGCATGCCGTATTCGACCGTTTTTGGCGCAAAACGGAAATCTTGAAAAGTTTTCCGAGCAATTACGCGGCTACGACCTTAAATTTTTCTTGGAACCGGTTTATATCGTCCTCAAACGCCGGTTTGGAAATCCTGCATGACTGGAATTTTGCTAGCTGACGCGCATTCCGCCAAAAAATTTGCGGCGAATCGCGCGCTTGAACATATCGACGACGGTATGCGGATCGGGCTTGGGAGCGGTTCGACGGCGTTGATTTTCGTGCGCGAGCTGGCGGATGCCGTGGTCAGAAATGAATGGAACGTGACATGCGTATCAACTTCGAGTAGCACGAGCCGGGTCGCCATTGAATTAGGCTTGGGCTTGTCGCCCCTCAACGAAGTCCTCCATCTGGACATCGCAATTGACGGCGCCGACGAAATTGACCCGGGCTTGAATTTGGTTAAGGGCGGCGGAGGCGCGCTTCTTCAGGAAAAAATAGTCGCGGCGGCATCTGAAACCATGATCGTAATCGCCGATTCAAGCAAATTGGTCGAATCGCTTGGTTCTTTTCCTCTGCCGGTGGAAGTTACAAGGTTTGGATGGAAATCGACAATGAGCCGCCTGCGAGACTTTTTCGGCACGAGCGATGTCGACGGCTCCGAGTGCAAATTGAGAGGCGGCGAAGGAGATCCCTACTTAACTGACGAAGGCAACTTCATAGTCGATGCGTCGCTGGGACGGATCGGCAATCCCGAGGCTATCGCCGCCGAGATAAACTGCATACCCGGCGTAGTTGAAAACGGATTGTTCGCCAATATTGCTTCGTCGGCAATCGTTGGATGGCCAAACGGAGACGTAGAAGTATTGAGCGAAGGCAAATGCAACCCCATAATGAATTCCGCGGCAATCGAAGTCGGATCCCAAAGCGCGGGCGGCGTACATGTTTGATTGCGACCTTTTTGTAATCGGCGGCGGATCTGGCGGCGTGCGAGCCGCGAGAATGGCCGCCGCCGCCGGGGCAAAGGTCGCCCTTGCCGAGGAGTTTCGCTTGGGCGGCACGTGCGTAATTCGCGGCTGCGTCCCTAAAAAGCTTATGGTCTACGCATCCGGATTTTCGGAAAAATTCCAAAGCGCGGCCGGCTTCGGCTGGTCGTGCGGAACCCCCCGATTCGACTGGAAGCATTTCAAAGCGGCAAAAGACAAGGAAATCGCCAGGCTTGAAGGCGTTTACCGCCAGCTGCTCGAAACTTCGGGCGTTGAAGTTTTCGATCGTCGAGCCGTGCTTGAAAGCGCGCACTGCGTCGAGCTAACCGATGGGAATCGAATTCGGGCGCGGCATATTCTCGTCGCGACCGGCGGGTCGCCGCAGGTGCCCGATTTTCCGGGTTCCGAGCACGCGATTACATCCAACGAGGTCTTTGAACTGGAAGAACTTCCTCAGCGCATACTTATAGTAGGCGGAGGGTATATTGCCTGCGAGTTCTCATGCATTCTGAACGGAATGGGTTCCGATGTTCTTCAATTCTACCGCGGGCCTCAGATCTTGAGGGGATTCGACGACGACGTTCGCAATCATCTGGGCGAGGCCATGATCGGGCGCGGGATAGACCTCGAGCTGCAAACCGACGTGGCCGAAATACGCGCTCGGAACGGCGGCTTCGAGGTCGTTGCCTTGGACGACCGGCGGTTTGAAGTCGACCGGGTCATGTATGCAACCGGGCGACGACCCTCGACGAAGGGCCTTCGCCTCGAAGAGGCCGGCGCTAGGCTCGGCGACAAGGGCGAAATCGAGGTCGACAATTATTCGCAGACCGCGGCGCCGTCGATATTCGCCGTTGGCGACGTCACGAACCGGGTCAATCTGACTCCGGTTGCGATTCGCGAAGGCGCGGCGTTCGTTGAAACGGTTTTCAAAGGTAATCCGACGCCGGTCGATCACGAATTTATCGCCACGGCGGTTTTTACGCAGCCGGAAATCGGCACCGTCGGCATGACCGAAGACGAGGCCGGGAAGCGAGGCGGCGTCGAGATATACATGGCGAAGTTCAGGCCGCTGGCCTCGTCCATTTCGGGCAAGGAGGAGCAAGCTCTCATGAAGCTCGTTGTCGATTCGGCGAGCAGGCGCGTGCTTGGCGTCCATATCGTCGGCGAGAGCGCCGCGGAAATGATCCAGCTTGCGGCGGTTGCGGTGAAGATGGGCGCGACGAAGGAAGATTTCGACCGGACGGTCGCAGTGCATCCGACTGCGGCGGAAGAGCTAGTTACATTTCGCGATCCGGTTAGAGCAACTTGAAATTTCCCGTCGCAAGAGCCACTATCTATATATAGATTCCCAAGGAATTGAGAAAAAGGAGTGCAAACCCTCTAATGTCACAAAACAATTCTGGCGGTCCCTGGGGCGGCCGCGACAGGGGTGGCGGCCAAGGTCCGAACATCCCCGAAATGCCGGAAATCGACGAGTTGATGGATAAGGGCCGAGACCAGCTCAAATCCATTTTCGGCGGTGGCGGGCGCGGCGGCGGGCGAAGGTCCAAGAGACGCGGAACGGGCGGCCCGGGACTGTCGCGCGGCCCGATTATCCTGGTAATCCTAGGCTTGGCCGTAGCTTGGGCTTACTTCTCATTCTATTCCGTCAAGCCGGAAGAGCGTTCCGTGGAATTTTTCCTGGGCGAATATTCCTCGACGGGCCAGCCGGGGCTGAATTTCGCCCCGTGGCCGCTGGTAACTCGCGAAATCGTATCGGTTACGCGCGAACGGACGGAGGACATTGGCGTCGGCGGGGGCGCTCGGGTCGACGAGGGCCTGATGCTCACGGGCGACGAAAACATCATCGACATTGATTTCCAAGTCGTTTGGAACATTACGGATCCGTCGCTATTCCTCTTCAATCTCGCCGATCCGATCGAAACGATTCGCGCTGTTTCCGAATCGGCGATGCGGGAAATCATGGCTCAGTCGGAATTGGCGCCGATTCTCAACCGCGACCGAGGAATCGTTGCGGCGAGGCTGGCCGAATTGATTCAGATAAATCTCGACAGCTACAATTCCGGGATGAATGTCGTCAGGGTGAATTTCGAAAAGGCCGACCCGCCGAAGGAAGTCATCGACAGCTTCCGCGAGGTTCAGGCGGCGGAACAGGAGCGCGATCGTCTGCAGAAGCAGGCGGACGCCTATGCGAATAGAGTGCTCGCCGGCGCGCGCGGCGAAGCGGCGCAGTTGCTCGAAGAAGCCGAAGGCTACCGGGCGCAAGTCATAAACGAAGCCGAAGGCGAAGCGAGCCGGTTTAGCGCGGTTCTTACGGAATACGAGCTAGCGCCGGAAGTAACTAGGAAGCGCCTCTACATTGAAACTATGGAGCGGGTCTTCGCCTCGGTTGACAAGATTTTGCTTGACCAGAATATCGGCTCGGGAGGCGGTAGCGGAATCGTACCCTATCTTCCGTTGAATGAATTGCGCAGAGGAACGACAGACCAATGAATAGAGCCACGCTGATACTGGCCGCCGTAGTCATCGTAGTTGGCACGGCGCTAAGTTCGATTTTCATCGTAGACGAACGCGAGAAGGCGCTAGTTCTGCAATTCGGTCAAGTGCAATTTGTCAAGGAAGACCCCGGCCTAGCATTCAAAATCCCCTTGATTCAAGAGGTCGTGAGATACGACGACCGGATACTTTCGCTGGCTACGCAGTCGCTTGAAGTTACGCCTCTCGACGACCGTCGACTTGTCGTCGATGCCTTCGCCAGGTACAGGATTTCCGATGTCGTCCAGTTCCGCGAAGCTGTCGGCGTCGGCGGCGTGCGGTCCGCGGAGAGCAGGCTTGAACGCATTCTAACCGCGGCAACTCGCGAAGTGCTTGGTTCCGTTTCATCCAATACGGTGCTGTCGGCGGACAGGGCGGCACTGATGGAGCAGATTCGAGACAAGGCAAGATTAGATGCGGAAAATCTCGGGGTCGAAGTTATCGACGTCCGGCTGAAGCGCACCGACCTGCCTGCGCAGAACTTGGAAGCCACCTTCGCGCGCATGCGCGCGGAGCGGGAAAGGGAAGCGGCCGACGAAATCGCCCGAGGCGAGGAAGCGGCTCAGAAGGTTCGCGCCCAGGCCGATAGAACTCTAGTCGAAATCGTTTCCGAAGCTCGCAAGCAAGCCGAAATAACGCGCGGTGAAGCCGATGCGCGGCGCAACGCGATATTTGCCCAAGCTTTTGGCGCCAACCCGGAGTTTTTCGAGTTCTACAGATCTCTAAACGCTTACGAGAAGGCTCTCGACGGGAAGAACACGTCGATCGTCATGTCGCCCGACAGCGAATTCTTCGACTACCTGAAGACTGACTCTATCAATTGAATTAGTCCGTAGATTCAGTTTGAATTGTTCCTTGCTTCAATTCGCGAGCGAGGAAATCCTCTTCTAGAACCCCGTGTCCGGCGCAGCCAGGCACGGGGGAACGGGGAGGTCGGGAAAATAGCCGCTTGTCTAACGACCGGCTTTGCGCGGAGTCGGATTGACGGCAAGCGCGAAATCGGTCGGAGGATGTGGCGATGGCTATAAACGAGCCGATCAGATTAAATCGAAATGATTATCGCATCGCTCGGTGCGGAAGCTGACGTAGCCGAGATGAATACGGGCATTTGTCGTTCAGGCGCCATTTGAGACTTCAAGACATAGCGGCGAAGAGATTGACGCGCTAGCAAATTCCGTCCGACCAGATTTAGTCGAGTTGGACTGTCGCGGAATGATTCAGGCGGAATTGCGCAACCGGAATCTGCATTCGGACCTCGAACTGTGCGAGGCGACGGCACTCGGATAGGGACAGCCCTCGCTTCCGTCCTTTCGGCGGGAATCCTGGGAATTTCCGGGCAGTTCGACTTATGGCGGCTTCTTCGACATGGGCGCCCGGGCCACTCGCGCCATAGTCGCTAGAATTGGCCGGCCGCTGTCCGCACAACCGAATCGGCGGCGAAGGCGCCGTGTTCAAGACGCAACGCCTGAATCTCGCAACCGAAGAGTTGATTTCCGCTGCTGGAATTGACGCGCGGCACCGACTGGACGCAAGGGCGGAAATCCCCGAAACCGCGCCTCGACAGAGGACCGCGCGTGGGCGGACGGGGCATCGAACACATTCCGCACCGTTTTTCCGCGGAAGCAACGATGCGCGGAGCCGATTAGGACTCTTCGCGGACGTGTCGCCGATATCCGGCTAGCTAGGCTGGCAGATTATCTTATATCAAGTCGATGGGCGCAAACGTCGGCAAATAGCGATAAAGCTCAATGTAGTCATTTGCGTCCTTATGGGGCATCGGCCCAAAATCAAGGTTTGCGCCCTGTGCCAGCGGCAGCTGGCGCTCCAGATGCGCAATTTCCCTCAATGCAGGTTTCGGAGCACGTATTCGAAAGTGATCGACGCCAGGACGAAAAAATTTCAATCGTTCGAAAGCGCACGCACGAAAGTCCGCATCACTGGCCCGATCAAAGAAAACACCGCCAAACGTCGTCATCCTTGCGTTGTCATCGTACTGGAAATTGAACAGTTGTTTGTAATCCATCTGTCTGTCCGGATCGGCGCCGTTAGCTGCAGACAGGGCATCGCGGATCTCTCTATCGCCGATTTGCCTGTACAACTTAGCAAGACCCCAACCGCGAAGCGAGGGTAGGTCGGTCTGAACCGGAATTCGTTCGGTCCCAATATCTGTGCGAAGCTAATCGAGCATATCTGCGCCATCTTCGTTTGATTGCCATGGGTGAGCATTAACGGTGACAACGAGAACAGATCCGTGCGAAGCGGAGTGAGCGACATCACGAATGTCTTTGATAATCGATCCTATCAGCCGGTCATCGTAATCCAACCAGATGATGGTTGGCCGCGAAAAATCTACATCCGACAACCTTCGCGCTGTTTCTCCGAAACTCATAGTGATGCCCGAATAGGGCTTGTTCCATTTAAACCGTTCATTATTTTGAATCTGCTTCACAATGCTGAACATGCGGCAAATGCCAAGGCTGCGATGAACCAGCCTAATATCGGCAAGATAAATAGAACCTAAGCCTACATACTGGTAATCCTCGAGGTCGTGGAATCGAAGTCGACGGAACGCTTCGCAAAGCATAACTCGCTCGACATGCTTGGACGGGCGAATGCGATAATCGATAAGGCGGTAACTTGGGGCCGTTCTGCGTTAACTACTCGCTTTCCACATGCCGTTTATAGGCTTCCTCGAAGGCCGTATCGCCTGTATCGCGCGCAGAGTTAGTACCCATCGCACTTTGCAGGGCATTCACGCGTTCCTGTTCCTTGCGGAACTGAATGATGGCATTTTTCTTGGTAGGCGGGCGCGGGTTCTTAGGAAAGCTAAATTTCCGCTCAATTTCTGCATCCGCAATGGCCTTTGTCTGTGCCGCAGCCAATGCAGACATAAAAAACCGTCCAGACTGCGGCAGGTCGGTTTCGCTATCAACCATATTCAAGAAGGCAATGACCGGTCGCATCGCCTTTGCCATTTCTTCTCTCGCATCCAGCCAGAAAGGGTTGTCTGGATCAATGTCTGTCCTGGTTGTATTCCACGGCAGTAGACCGGCATTATCGCAGTCAAAGAACACATACCCACGAAAGCGAGCAAACTGATTGTGATAGCGAGGCGTGCCGCTGGCGGCATCCATTTCCGCCATTACTCTCAATTGCCATCCCCAACCGGTCTTTTCAGTTTTGTCCGCACTGAGAACCAAGCGACCATTACAAATCACATACCATCCGGCATCACTCGGGCTGGAGCGGCTAACGCCGGCGTGGATGCGAACCGTCAAGGGCGTCTCGCTAAGGCTATAGATTTTCCTTCTATATTCAGGAGAGAATTGTTCGTCTGAGATAAGTCGCCATTGGTCGCTCGGGATTGTCGAGCCGCAGACTCGGACGGCAAGACCCTGGTCAATGAAAAAGCCATGATTCCGCCGGATCTCGTTCTCGACCTTGGTTTGGAAGCAGCCGAGGGCGAACTGGCTAGAAACACTTTCGATGAGATTGGTTACCTCGATCCGAGTGCCAATCTCCCTAGATCCGTCATTATTGCCATATTCTACTAATTCGAAATCCCAGCTATCCTTTTCTTCCATCCATTTGCCAAGGTCGATTTCCAGCCGGAACCAGTCTTTGCTTGTCGTTGACTCAACGACAAACTTCCGGCCAAAACTAAATAGCGCCCGCTTCATGCCAACGCCAAACTGGCCAATCGAACCTGGTACTTGCGTCATTCCCTCCGCTTGTCCGAAACGGAAGGCATAGTCTCGCGCAACATTGAGGGGAATACCGCCACAATTGTCGTGAATCTTAAATTTCTCGCTGTCAAACTCTATCCTGACCCAAAAACTCTTTAAATCGGAAGCGTTGGCGGCCACGCGCTTTGCGCCATCGATAGAATTGTCCAGCAGTTCGATTATCGCGGCATGGTGAGCGATGTCCCTCGTTAAAATATTAGCGAAGAGTTCCTTGGTCGGCTCAACCTTTACTTTCAAAGGTCCATTCCCGGGCATGCTGTTCCCTTACATTTTCAATATTGCGTATGAGCGATTTTTTGCGCAGGATCGTCAGCAGTTTGACCGATGATCGATTGCCGACGCGACGCAACGAGTGTGCTAGCGCTGGCGCGTGCGTGGAGGGATAATGCAGAAGATCCGGATTGTCGACCTGTTCGAAGAGCTTGCTACAAAAGTCGGAAAATGATCTATATATTGGAAAAAACGAATTTTTCTACTTTGACTTACAATATGTGGTATATTGATTTAAGCACTTAGACTGCAGGGGCATTGGTTGGGACAATCCAATGCTATAGAATCATTAAACTCCAGGCTGCTAGTTGACTTGTCGGTCAAACTGACAAAGCCAGCATGCAATTCCAACAAATTTACGTCCCTTTGCCGAGGCGGTGGCACGGATTGCAAGATTTGGGCAATATGTTCGGCGACGCTCACTAGGCAATTCAGCGAGGCGATTGGCAATGGCATTGAGCAGAAAGCTACCGGCGCTTCGCGACCCGAACGCAGTGAGTATATATGATGTCGGTACCTGCGGTACTATCGCTCTCAAGGAATTGATTGATGGAGGAGCAGGGCGGTGTCTGCCGACTCCATCCAGCCAGGATTGCGGGAAGCTCATAATGCGCCGGAACCGGCGGGTCAGAATCGTCACGACTCGCCAGTGCGGTATCAAGCTGAAACACTCGCGCTATAGTTGCGACGAGTGCAGCGGCAAATTTCCCTAGAACCGCGCGCGGGGAATCGAGGGACGGAGCTTCATGCCAGGCTCGGCTAGCATGATCGCAAAACCGGTGCTCGTCGCGGAACTGCTGCGGGATCTCGATGGCTATGAAAACGACTTCTCATTGCTCGAAAGCCGGGGGTGTCATCTTGAACCGAATTACGGTGGGGTCTGGCACCGGAAATCTGAGTACTTCGATCTTTCTTGCGAAAGCTCCTACGCCTGAAACCGAATTTTTTTTTACTTTGAAATTAATCGGCAATTAGTCGGTGCCAGTTCACGGCACCGACTAAGCATTGGGATCAAATTGGATTCGCTATCCGTCCTTGCGGATGCCGCCGGCGATGCGCGGCTGAATGGCGGCTTTACGCCGGCTGCTTGGTCTTCCGCAAATACGGAAGCACGGTTTCATATTCGCCGAATCGCTCCTTGGCATCCTCGTTTGAAACCGCTGGCGTTATGATCACGTCGTCGCCCTGCTTCCAATTTGCCGGCGTGGCGACTTGATAGCCTGCGGTCAATTGAATTGAATCGAGCGCGCGCAGGATTTCGTCGAAATTCCGTCCCGTGGTCATCGGATAGGTCAATGAGAGCTTGATCTTCTTGTCGGGACCTATGATGAAGACCGACCGGACGGTCGCGTTGTCCGCCGGGGTGCGGCCTTTCGAGGAATCGCCCGCCGCCGCCGGAAGCATTTCGTAAAGCTTGGCGACTTCGAGTTCGCCGTCGCCGATCATGGGATAAGCGACGGTATTTCCCGACACGCTTTCAATGTCGGCCTTCCATTTATTGTGGTCGTCGACCGGATCCACTGAAATTCCTATGATTTTTGCATTTCTCTTCGCGAATTCTTCGCTCATGCCCGCCATCACGCCAAGTTCCGTTGTGCAAACCGGTGTAAAATCTTTCGGGTGGGAAAAAAGTACGGCGTATCCGTCGCCGATCCATTCGTGAAAATTAATTCGGCCTTCCGTCGTTTCCGCGACGAAATCTGGTGCGGTATCGTTGATTCGAAGTGCCATTGATTCATTCTCCTGGCAATGTTGATTCCATTTTCAGATATGAATTGGATAGGTGTTGTTCAACGGGTCCGAGCGGAATTCTTGATTGGCAAGCCGCTGCTGATTCGTACTTCGTTGAATCAACAATAATGAAGGTGCCGCAAAGATGCCGCCGAATAGAAGCGATAGCGATTTGAATTGAGGAAATCGCGTGATCGTTCGCCAGGCCGGGGCTTGGGCTTCTCTTCGAACTATTCCTTGGCGTAGATTCGCCGCGCGAATTCCTTGTCAATTCGACCGTCAGCGACATCCGCGCTTATCATGCCTTCCGGTCGGCTCGATGGAGGCCCGTAGCCTCCGCCTCCCGGAGTTTCGATAACGACGATTTGCCCGGGCCGGAGGTCGCGAGTGCCGCTGCATTCGAAGGGATGGTCGTCCAAGCTGAACTTGGCTCCTGCTCCTTCCAATCCTCCCGCAAGTCCCCATGGCCTCGACCTTAGGCGGGAGCCTTCGACAATAAAGCGACAGGCTCTTTCCGCCCTGTAGACCCTGCGAATTCCCATGCCGCCCCGGAACGTACCCGGTCCCGCCGACCCGTCGACTAGTTCATAGCGCAATAGCGTCAATGGATATTCGCGTTCCATCGCTTCGACGGGCAAGTTCGATGTATTGGTCAGATGCACTTGGATTCCGCTCATCCCGTCGGCTCGCGGGCGAGCGCCGCCGCCGCCGCCTATTGTTTCTAGATATACCCAGGAATCGCCGTTGATCTGCTCTCCGTTGAAGATCGCTCCGGTGCAGCAGCCGTTTCCCGCGGCGGCGACTTGATCGGGAATCGCCTGCGCCAATGCGCCGTGAACCAGGTCGGCTACCCGTTGGCAAGCGGCGATTCTTCCGTCGACCGCGGCCGGATGCACGCAATTCAGAATCGATCCCAGGGGCGCGGTGATTTTCAACGGGCGGGCAAGCCCGGCATTCGGAAGGATTGTCGGGTCGACAGCGGATTTTACCGCATAATAGCAAGCGGAAAGAAGCGACGTGTAGACCAAATTCAATCCGGCTCTGACTTGCGCGGGCGCGTCGAATTCAAGAGACATCGAATCGCCTTCGATGCGTACCGCGACCTTGAACAGCATCGAATCCGGATGCTGGTTGCTTTCGAACGGATCTTCAAAACGGTAGATGCCGTCGGAAATCGCCGCAATTCCAGCCCGCATCTTGCGTTCGGAATAGTCCTGCAGCGCGCGCCAGGCGGAGAATAGCTTCTCCCTGCCGAATTTGCCGAACAGATCGATTACACGGCCCGACCCGAGGCGATTCGCGGCTAGTTGCGCGTTGATATCGGACAGTCGCTCGCGAGGAACCTGGCAGTTCAGCAATAATAATTCCCGCAGGTCGTCTTGAACTTTTCCTTCGCGATAGAGGCGGACAGGGGGGATTCGCAGCCCCTCCTGAAAAATGTGCGCATGGCCCCGGTCGGCGAAATCGGCATGATGAGCGGTGTTTATCGCCCATGCCACGATCTCGCTTTCAAAAAAAATCGGTTCCGCCAGCACGATGTCCGGCAAGTGCGTGCCGCCGCCGGCGTAGGCATCGTTGCCTATGAAGACATCCCCGCGCCGAATGCCGCCGGTTCCGATCTTGTCCAGGATGTAGGGAATGAACCCGATGAAGCTCCCCAGATGCATGGGAATGTGCTCGGCTTGGCAGATCGTAAGCCCGTCCTTGTCGAATAGCGCGGTCGAACAGTCCCTTCGCTCCTTGATATTCGTCGAATAGCTTGCTCGGACGAGCGCTTCCCCCATTTCCTCGGCGATCGAATTCAGAGCGCTTCCGATTACTTCCACGGATATCGGGTCAATCGCGGACATTAGCCGAAATCCATGATCAGGTTCTCGAACCTGTCGACCGCCGCGCGCATGTCCGGAAGGATCAATGTCGTCGTATCCATCTGCTCTACAATCGCCGGGCCTTTGAGCAGATGCCCGTATTCGAGGTCGCCGCGGTCGAAAACCGGACACGGCACGCGCTCGGAAAATTCGGGCATCCAAACGTCCCTTTCGCCGATGGGCGCGGGGTCGATTCCGCAAGCGGCGGTTTCCGAGCGCCGGAGAGCCGCCTTGGAAACGGTTCCAACCGCCTCCAGCCTCAGGGCTACCAGTTCGACCGCGTCGTCCGGCGAAGCGAATCCAAATTGCCGGCGATGGGCCTCCTCGAATTTCCGCTTGAGACCGTCGATCGAGCGCGCGTTCGGCGGCCCGGGAGGAAACGGGACTTGGAGCTCGTAGTTTTGACCGGCGTATCGAAGGTCGGACGCTCGAAGCAGGGATCGCCCTTCGAGAGGAATCGATTCGTTTTCGAACCAGTTTCCGGCTTGTCTTATTAGGTGTTGGAGCATGTCTTCAATGACTGGCGCAGCATCGTAGTCCAGCGGAACGATGCGGCTCGCCGTGAAGTCGGCCTTGAGGTCGGTAAGCAATAGTCCAAGCGCGCACAAGGAGCCGGGAGTAGGCGGCACGACGATTTTTTCTATCTCGAGCTCCTTCGCGAGCCGCGCGGCGTGAAGGGGCCCGCCGCCGCCGAATGCGACCAATGCATGCTCGCGCGGGTCGAACCCGCGCTCGACGGATACGACGCGCAGCGCCTTGGCCATGTTTGCCGTGGCCACGGAAATTATTCCCTGCGCGGTTTCGCAAAGTCCCAGCCCCAGCTCTCGCGACAGGCGGTCCACGGCGTCATGCGCCAGGTCCCGCCTTAGCTTCATCCTCCCGCTGAGCAGCTGGGACGGATTTAGCGTCTGAAGAACGACATTTGCGTCGGTAACCGTTGCTTCGATTCCTCCCATGCCGTAGCAGGCCGGTCCCGGAACCGCCCCCGCGCTTCGCGGCCCGACCTTGAGCAGCCCGCCGCTATCCATCGCGGCGATCGATCCTCCGCCGGCGCCAACCGTATGGATGTCGAGCATCGGCGTCTTTATCGGATAGCCGTGGACAACCGAATCCTTCGAACGCTTGCACTCCAGGTTCTCCAGAAGAGCGACATCGGACGACGTTCCGCCCATGTCGAAAGTCATGACATTCTCGAATCCCGCCTTGCGGGCGATTTCCTGCGCGGCGACGACGCCTGTCGACGGTCCCGACAGAAGCGTGCGAACGGGCAGCCTGGCCGCAGTTTCGAAACCGATTACGCCGCCGTTCGATTGGGTCATGTGCGGCGCCGCGCTCATGCCGGCAGCGCGCAGTCTTTCCGAGAGCCTTTCGATATAGCGTTTCATGACCGGGCCGAGGAACGCATTGACGACAGTTGCCGACAAGCGCTCGAACTCGCGGAACTCAGGCGCGATTTCGTGAGAGGTCGACACGAACCCGGCGAATTCCTCCTGCACCACTTCCTTCGCCGCCTTTTCGTGTCGCGGGTCCAGATAGCCGTAGAGGAAGCAGATCGCGACGGCTTCGATGCCGTCGTCCGCAAGGCGCGCGGCCTCATCTCGCAGGCGCTTCAAGTCCAGTGGCGTTTCAACGGCGCCGTCGAACCTGATCCTTTCAGGAACTTCCCTGCGCAGCCTTCGCGGCACGAGCACGGGCGGCTTCTCGGCCATCATGTCGTAGAGGGAGGGCCGCATCTGCCGTCCGATTTCCAGCAGGTCTCGGAACCCTCCGGTTGTAATCAGGCCGGTCTTCGCTCCGCGCAGTTCGATGAGCGAGTTGGTCGCGACCGTGGTGCCGTGGCCGAAATACGAAATTTCGTCGGCGGCAGCGCCGACCTTGGCGAGGCCCTCGGCGACGCTTGTCGCTATGCCAAGCGAAGGGTCTTCGGGAGTCGACGGAACCTTCCACTGCTCGAATCGGCCCGATTCCTCATGATATAGGCAGACATCGGTAAAGGTTCCTCCGGAATCCACGCCGACGCGCCACGCCATGGATCATCGGCGCCTGGAATTGGGAGCGGTCGAAGCCGTCCGCCGGCAGAACGGTTCCGCAACCGGCGCGCTGCCGATCCGACTGCCTTTTGCATGAGAGGCCATCCTTATTGGCGCTCGGCGACTGCAGGCCGGCTATTCGCGGTCGGAGAGAGTCGCATTCGACTAGAACGTGTCCTCTAGCCTGCAATTGACAAGCATTTCGGCTACGGCGGCGTTGTTGGGCAGCTCGATCGCCGTGCGAACGAGATGCGCGATCGTTTCCGGCTGAATCATGTCCTCCGGCCTTATCTTGTCGGTATAGGCGCTCATATCGGTCCGAACGAAGCCGGGGCAGATCGCCGTCGCGCGAACGCCCTTGTGCCAGCTGACGTGCCGTGTCGTGTGCGTGAGTCCCATCATTGCGAATTTAGTCATGTTGTAGCCCACGAACGCGTTGCGCACCCGCTTGCCGGACAGCGAAGCCAGATTTACGATTCGCCCGCTGCCGGATTTCTCGAGATGCGGCAGGCACAGGCGCGTCAGACGCATCGGCGCCTTGACATTGACCTCCCAAAGCCGGTCGAGCACGTCTTCGTTTTCGTCGAGAAGAGTAAATTGCTCGGCAAGCCCCGCGTTGTTGACCAGCGCATCGATCGCGCCGAATCTGGCCGCGGCTTGTTCAACCCATTCATTGGCGCTCTCCGGTCGAAAAGCATCGAATTCCGCGAAGTGAAGGGATTCGCTTTCCGGCCCGTGCGCCCGCGCAAGCGATTCCGGCCGCCTTGCGCCCAGGCTCACCAGGTAGCCGTTGTTCAATAGCTCTCTGGCTACCGCGAAGCCGATTCCTCTGTTGGCTCCCGATACGAGAGCGACCCTTCCGGTTGTGTCGGCCATGGACCTGAATTCCCAATTCCCGGGGCGCCGCCAAGCCATTCGGCAAGACCGCCCGATCGTTCCTTGAAACAATTACGGCAACAATAAACGGTTGACAATTGCCGTCCGATCTTAAGATAGGATAGGCGGCGGCGATTTGCGAACGGCGCGTCGAGGCGCTTGCGCCGACTCGCGGCGCGGAATGACGCCGCGCGACGACCTGCGCGAAATCAGGTAAATACTCTTGGGAGGAGAAAAATGAAATACTTGTGGACATTGAAAACCGCCGTCGCATTGAGCGCGATCGCTTTAGCTGTCCCGGCAGCTTCGGAGGCGGTCAAGTGGGACATGGCGGACGAGTACGGCGAAAACGCCCTGACGGGCCAGGCATCGAAATTCTGCCTGGAGGAAATCGGCAGGGCTTCCGGCGGCACCCTTGATATCACCTATCAGGGCGGCGGAGTGCTGGGATACAAGTCGGCGGACCATTTCGACGCCGTGCAGGACGGCGCCGTGCAGTCCGCCGTAACGCTGCTGACGCAGCTCGGCGGCATTGATCCGCTGTTCAATCTTAGCTCGCTGCCGTTCATCGCCAATACCGCGGAGCAGGTTTACGATCTTTGGCAGATCGCGCGACCGGAATACGCGAAGATATTCGAAGACAACAACATGATCATGCTCTGGGCCATGCCGAACCCGCCCAGCGGAATTCATGCCAAGATGCCCATTACCTCGCCGGAGGCGGTGCAGGGGCTTCGCATTCGAACCTATGATGTCAACGGAACGGAAACGCTGATTGCCGCCGGAGCGTCGCCGCTGCAGATCGCCTGGTCCGATCTCGTGCCGCAGCTGTCGACAGGCGGAATAGATGCCGTCCTAACGTCTGCCGACGGCGGCAAGCAGCTCGCGATCTGGGACTATGTTAGCGATTTCACCGAGCTAAACTACGCCATGGCCCTGTTCGCGGCGCATGTAAACAAGGACGAGTTCGACAGCCTCCCCGAAGAGGCGCAAGCGGCGCTCATGGATACGATCGATACCTGCGACGCCTTCAATTGGCAGCTTATGAAGGATGCGGTCGAGATTTCCTATACCGCCATGCGCGAGAACGGCATGAATGTAACGCTCGACGACGACGTTCCGCAGTCTGTATTCGACCTCCTGGGCGATGCCGGCAACCTGGTCAAGGCGGCTTGGATTGAAGAGACCGGCGAACGCGCGACGAGGATTCTCGAAGAGTTCGAAGCTTCGCGCGCCAATTAGGGAACCGGCGCCGATCCCCGAACGGGCTGGAGAACGGCATTAATTCGCGGGATCAGAAGGACGCGCGGCGAGAACCCTTGCTTATCCGGCGGCTCGCCGCGCTGTCCACCGCATTGAACCAGGTCGCGGCCGGCGCCGCGGCGATCCTTTTGATTCTCATGGTCGCCTTGATCCTCGTCGAGATCGCGCTTCGTTTTTATTCGCACTCGACATTCATGGCCGACGCCCTCGTCGGCTACGGAGTCGCCGCAATCACTTTCCTCGCGCTTGGCTGGGCTCTTGAGAAGGGCACCATGATCCGCGTCAGCGTCGTTACGCAGCGGCTAAGTCCAAAAGCCAGATGGTGCGCAGACGCCTTTTCGATCGTATGCGCCGAAGCGCTCGTTTTGTTTCTAATGTTCTACGAATGGCGCAGCATCGTAAAGCTCTGGCGCCGGGAATCGGTCAGTCAGCACTACTTCCCGATCCCTCTCTGGATCCCGGAGTCGATATTCTTCGCCGGCCTCGCTCTTCTCGCTCTGCAGCTGCTGGTGCGCCTATGCCGCCTAGCCACGCCCGGCCGAGAGGAAGAAGCGTCCCTGACGCTTTAGATCCGGCTTTCGAATCCCAATGTCCACAATCGAGTCGTTCGCCGTCCTGCTTGCCCTGGTCGTACTGTTTCTGGGCTCGGGAATGTGGATATTCGCCGGGCTCATACTGGTCGGAGCGGGTTCGATCTATTTCGTTCTGGACTTCAGCCTCCCCAGGATCGGCACGATCGCAACCAAGGTGATTTCCTCCAGCGCCGTATCCTGGGAACTCGCGGCGATTCCGATTTTCATCTGGATGGGCGACATTATTTTTCGCACCGACATTTCTCAGCGGCTGTTCCGCGGCCTTTCGCCGCTGGTTTCGCGCGTGCCGGGCGGGCTGCTTCATACGAACGTGTTCGGCTGCACGGTATTCGCGGCGATAAGCGGCTCCAGCACCGCGACGACCGCGACGGTCGGCAAGATCACGATCCCGGAGCTTCTCCGTCGAGGATACGACTTGAACCTGGCTTCGGGTTCGCTTGCCGGAGCCGGAAGCTTCGGGCTCCTAATTCCGCCGTCCATCGCAATGATTATCTACGGGGTTCTCGCGGAGGTATCCATCGCAAAGCTGTTCGCCGCCGGGCTGCTGCCGGGCATCATGATGGCCGCGCTATACTCGGGATACATCGTAATCGTCGCGCTGCTGCGCCCGGACACGGCCCCGCCGCAAGGCGAAGACGTTTCGTTCATGGACATCCTGAAAGGGCTTCTGGAACTCGTTCCGATCGTCGTACTGATGTTCATCGTGCTTGGCTCGATTTATTCCGGCCTAGCCACGCCCTCCGAAGCGGCGGCCGTAGGCGTCGCCTGCGCGATCGTGATCACGATCGCTACCCGGCAATTCTCGTTCGAAATGATAGCTGCATCGCTAATGGCGACCATTCGCGTTTCGGCGATGATCTGCATGCTGATCGCGGCCTCGGCGTTTCTTTCGGCGGCGATCGCGTATCTTCATCTGCCGCTGCGAATTACCGAGGGAATCGCAAGCCTCGAGCTGCCGCCGTACGGAATTCTGCTCATTCTGGCTTTGCTCTATATCGTGCTTGGGATGTTTCTAGACGGAACATCGATGACGGTGATGACCGTCCCGATCGCCGTGCCTCTAATCGTCCAGGCGGGCTATGATCCTCTCTGGTTCGGAGTCTTCCTAGTTATCATGATTGAATTGAGCGCCCTTACGCCGCCGGTTGGCTTGAATCTCTACATCCTTCAGGGCCTGACCTCGGTCGGCATCGGCCGCACGGTCAGGGCGGCGTTTCCGTTTTTTCTGCTGCTTTGCGTCGGAACCGCTCTGATTTCCGCTTTTCCGGGGATAGCCCTCTGGCTCCCGGGCAAGCTATAGCGTCAAAATCGCGCCGCGTTTCGGCAAAGCGACGCGCAACGGGCGGTTCCGCCCGATGCCATGGCGAATAGCGCCAAGAACAACGGCCGCAGTCGACATTCCAACGCCTCCCTCGGCCGGCGAAACGATGATTTCCGGCGACAAAGAATTTCAGCCGACCTTCCCGGCCCACGTTCGCGCTCCTTTGAATCCTTGGCAAAGGGCGCGCCGATATGCGCTCGTCGCCGGTAGATTTCCGGTCGATGTCCCATGCGCGATATGGATCGTCGGAATCGGATCCTCAATGGTAGTCTCGATGCAATTATCGCCTACGCGTTGCTGCCAATAGCCTCGGAAGCCGGATCCTATGAGGGCTTCGCCGATGCTACGCGGATTCGTTCAGCCGATTCGCGGCCGTTCAGGAATACAAGTACGCGGCGCGCCGATTGCGAGTGAAGATTGCCAAGTTTTTACCTTGGAGCGGTGTCCAACTCGACGCTCAATTCTATATTCCCTAATACCTTCCGCAGAGGCAATGGCCCGGATTTTCCGGCGCGAATGTCAAGCAGCCGCTGTTCCAGGTCCAAGCACTCAACTTGTCGAATGTATAACGGCATCGACGATTACTTTTACGTGCTCTGCTCTTTCCTTTAAGTCAGTAGCGGAAACGCGTGCCGAAGCACCGTGCGCGACAGAATTTCGAATCGAATCGGCTGATCGCAACACCTCGACCTCCCGTTCATGGTGTTCCATGAAATGCTCAAATTTATCCTTCCAATCCATTTCGAATCTTGCCGGCAATTCCGAAATTGCTGAGCAATTGTAATTTGCCCCTCGTTTAAAATGTGATTTCACGAAATTGAGAACCTTTGGGTGCGCACGATTTTTCAATCTTGCCAATACGACGGTCTCAATCGATCTTTCAACGAATCCGCACAAGAGTACAGAACAATGCTGGCAAAGGGCGGAACTGATTTCCTCGTCTTTAGCGGAACAAGCCAATTCGACCTGCCTGCGAACGGCAGAGTATCTTTGCTCAATCGCCTGCACGGTTCAAATTCCAGCGAAAGCGTTTCGGGCGGCGGCTATTCGTTTCTTTACATTCGCCTCGACGGCGGTTGCCTTTTCCCAACCCCCGCGAAATTCTTCCGATTTGATCAAATCTTCGTAGGCTCGTTTTACGGCTTCGGGAGTTGGAACCTCCGCCTTCCTAAGCAGGCATCGCGCCAATTCCGACATTACGGCATCGAGCACTGCGGCATTTAACGCTCGAACAGGTCGGAACCCTTCCGGTCCCAACGCCTCCCAGCAAAGCTCCGCAGTTTTTTCAAATGTCTTGCGCAGAATTTTAAATTTCTTCGGTTTCGCGCTATTCATTTCGAATGCGAATTCAGTCAGGAATGTTGCCATTGGGCTTTCGTAATTTTCGCCCTTTTCCAGAAACGCCAAGACGCGAGTTATAAGTTCCTGATCTTTCGCTCTAAGGCTTTTTTTTCCGTAAATGTGTCGCCAATTTTGGTTTTCGTTCAGCTTGGCTGTAAAGTCGGTGAATTCGCCCTCTGCAATGCAGTTGCGAATTTCTTGAGGAGACAAACGTATTCCACCGGAATTTATCCGTTCAAATACAAACTGAATGCTATCGATGGCATCTGCCGCGCATTTTTGACTGAAAATAATCGAATGCACGATGGAGTCATCCAATTGAAGTTGGTCGCCCGGGTCTAATTCCTCATAGGTTAGCCCGTTCCAGGGATCGCGAACGCCCGCAAGGCGAAATTCGCTGTCGCGAAAAATCCCTGTATAGAAACCATGCAATGTACGGAGCCGCTGCTGTCCGTCGACTACAAGAACTCTCCCGTCTTCGGACCTCTTGCATAAAAATAGTCCAGGAACAGGGAGACGCATTAAGAGAGACTCGATAAATCTAGAAGCATGCGTTTTGGACCAAATGAATTTTCTTTGGAAAGTTGGAATGATGAAAGAACCATTATGCATTCTCTTCACCAAAGTTTCGACAGTATAGTCCGCTCCGTAACTGTGGATTGTATTGGACTTCTTTAAACTCGACTCTAATTCGGAGTCGTCGTCTATCAATTCTGCTTCCGAAAAGTATTGTTCCGAATTATTCATGCCATGTGGGAGATTCGGATAGATCATGACTTGTTTTTCTTCTGAAATGTTTCCCGAAAGCACAAATATTTCATTGCAGTTCATTGAAGAATTTGCGTCGGAATCAGGCGCGCTCAATTCAAATAGGCGATAAAGCAATCCAACGCGTATGCCAAAGCAATAATTCGAGTCGCAATTCTCGATAGACGGAAGCATCCGGCAGCCGGCTTTAGGCCCGAAAATTTCTCCGCAACTCGTAACTGCTCAGGCCCCGCTGTCGCGGATTATTCGTTAATTTCGCAGCGTTTCACGCTTTTCTTGGGTGCGGTCTGTGCCTGATGCAGCGCGATCATTGCGGCGGCATCTCCGGCGAGCGCGATCTGGATGGCGACGAGAGGATTGTAGCCGAGTGC
>MPMP01000188.1 GCA_002238565.1 Albidovulum sp. bin36 | reverse complement strand
TCCAGCTAGTAGCAGCCGGGCGGTTCGTGGAGGCAGCGACATGGATTGAAGCACTCGGTGTCAAAGGACTGCCTTGGGCAGTTCAGCGACCATGCGGGCCGGAACGCGAAGTGAACGCCGAGCAGGCATCGAAACAAGCTAATGCGGAAGCCGACCCACGGCTTCTGCAGATCGGTGATGTGGGAGCCCGGCAGCCTTCCGCGGATGACCCAGGGATTGCCTTCCTCGCGGGGCAGGTCCGCCAGCACGGCGCGGGCCTCGGGCCCGAGCGGGACGATCCGTCCGCCAGTCTTCGCGTCGGGCAGCTCGATGCAATCGTCCTTGACGTATTCCCAGCGCAGGAACTGGATTTCCGACAGTCGGCAGCCCGTCAGCAGCAACAGGCGGAAGGCGGCGACCGCCGAGGGCATCTCGTTCTCGGCGTCGCGAAGGACTTCGCTCAGGCGCTCGGTCTCCTCGGACGACAAGAACCGCATGCGTTTGCGCTCCTTGTAGTGCTTGACGTGCCGGCGGGGGTTGGACCCGTCGGGCCGCGGGCCCCAGATCTCGGCGAGCGAAAGCATCTTGGTGAGCACGCAGAGCGTCCGGTGCGCCTGGTAGGGCTTGTCGCACAGGTCGAAATGCAGCTTGGCGATGTCCTTGCGCTCCACCTCCGAGATTGTTGCAGTCGCACGAGCCGGTGGGTTGGCTCGGTTTGGCATCGGCATCGCCGTCGCACTCTGTGACACAAGAGAAGCCCGCGGGAGTTGCCGCGTAGAGCGGCGCTCGACCGATCTTGGCGAACAGCTCCGTAAAGCGTGTTTGGGCCCATGCCCGTCGCTTACGCGCAATATAGAAACTTATGCGCATGTTAGTTTGCGCGCATGATTGATAGTTGCGCTTATCTCGTCTATCTTGCATCTAAAGCTGAACAGGCAGTCTGGAGTCGTGACGTGGCAAGACGCGTTCCTGAAGAGAGCCTTCAGGCGGTCGAAGAAGTGGTGGGACGGCAACCCGAGGGCATGACCGCGCGACAGATCGCGGATGGCCTGGGTGGCGAGCTGCCGTTTCGAACCCTCCAATACCGCTTGAAGGCGCTCGTCGATGGCAAGCGGATGATAATGGATGGATCCGGTCGCTGGGCGCGCTATCGTTTGCCGAAAGTCGTGCCGTTTTCGGTACGGTTCGGTGGCGCAATCGGAAGCTCCAGTCTCAGTATCCGGCTCACGGTAGTCCCGGCTCTATCCGAGCCCGGCGCCGAAATCCGGGACTACGTCAGGCAACCTTCCACGGCACGTGAACCGGTCGGCTACGATCGGAACTTCCTCGACGGCTATAGGCCAAATGTGGGCTTCTATCTCTCGGAAATGGAGCGGGCGGAGCTTTGGGAGTTCGGCGCGACTGAAATCGTCCAGCAGCCCGCCGGCACTCATGCAAAGCAGGTCTTGAACAGGCTTCTTATCGACCTGTCGTGGAATTCGAGCCGTCTGGAAGGCAATACCTATTCCCTGCTCGATACCACACGCCTGATCGAACTCGGCGAGGTAGCGGAGGGCAAGGACGCGGTCGAGGCGCAGATGATTCTCAACCACAAGGAGGCCATCGAGATTCTGGTCGATGGCGCGGAGGACATCGGCTTCAACCGCCATACCATTCTCAATCTGCACGCCGCGCTGGCGGACAACCTGCTTCGTGATCCCGGGGCACCGGGTCGGCTCCGCCGAATGGGCGTGGGCATAGGAGGTTCCGTCTTTTATCCACTGGAGGTGCCGCAACTCATCGAAGAGTGTTTCGACCGGATTCTGGCCAAGGCCTCGGAGATCGAGGATCCGTTTGAGCAGGCGTTCTTTGCGCTGGTGCAGCTTCCCTATCTGCAGCCCTTCGACGACGTGAACAAGCGGGTGTCCAGGCTTGCGGCGAACATTCCGCTCATCAAGGCGAACTTGGCGCCGCTGTCTTTCGAGGAGGTGTCGCGGGAACTCTACACGGAAGCGATTCTCGGCGTGTACGAACTCAAGCGGACGGAACTGCTGCGCGACCTCTTCATCTGGGCCTACCGGCGGTCCGCCTCGCGATACGCGGCCGTGCGCATGTCGCTCGGCGAGCCCGACCCGTTCCGACTGTATTACCGGGTCCCGTTACGCCAGCTCGTCGGAGACGTCATCCGTGAAGGCATGGACAAGAAGACGGCGAACACATACATCGGTGCCTGGACGGTTGAGCATATCGAGGAAGCGGATCGCGAGCGCTTTCGCGAAGTCGTCGAGCGGGAACTTCTGAGCCTTCACGAAGGCAACTTCTCGCGATACCGCATCAGGTCTTCCGAATTCGCCGCGTGGCTGACGGCCTGGAGCGGATAGGTACTGTTCGGCTAGTTGCCTCCATACCGCTGCCTGGACGCCGACGACTCGTGCCGCCACGGTTCGACGGAAGTCGGTTGGGCGATCGGCGCGGCCAAAATTCTGCTTGCGCAGGATAATAATCAGGTACCGTTTTGTTTAAAATCGGAGGATGATCCGCGATGCTTGAATCCAGCCTTTTGCTCAATTTTGCGCCAGTAGCTCTATCAGGGAGAACGATGCCGAAGGTAGGTTGCCGCCCCTATAGGAAACAAACGTTGAATGAATTGCGCAAGAATTAGTACTAGGGGCAAATTGCCGGATAACTGCGAGGATTGGAGCATCGATTTCCCGGGCGGAAGCGTCGGACCGCGGCGCGAGTCCCGATCAAGTCGGCAAGCCTCGGCGCAACCGGCGTTCCGGCGACGGCGAGGCGGCTGGCGAAATAGTCCCGGAACGGGATTCCGAGCTTGGCGCAGGTGCTCATAGCGCCGAGACGAGTGACCATTCGTCCGACTGCCGTCGCGCATTCGACGACTCCGTCGTCCGCCGTCGGTGGGCGGAGATCGCGGAAGCTCGGCGAGAGATTTAATCGCGTCGAATTCAAGACGGTAGGAATTCGCCGATCAGGTGGTCTACGACCTTCGCCTGCGCCGTTGGCTTATCCGCTCCCGACTGCAACTCGCGAATGTACAGCTCGCGCTGCCGCTCGGCGGAATTGCCCTCTTTAACGATTCTGCGGATGCCCTTGACGAACTCCAGGCATCCCAGCTCGTCGGCGTCTTCCGAGATCAAGTCGATCAGCTCCT
>MPMP01000038.1 GCA_002238565.1 Albidovulum sp. bin36 | reverse complement strand
TTCGTCCAACATGCCGGTTTCACGCAGGGCGTTGCGGATGTCCTGAATGTACCTGGGATTGTGCGAACAGTGATAGTGAAACTGCTCAAGTATCCGCATTGGATGGGCAACGTCGTTGTCGTACTTGCGCATGTCGGTCGCCGCATCCGCGTCGACAAAGCCATAGTGCAGTATGCCTGGCTGAGCGAACGGAAAATACCGCGCACCGCGCCCGATCAACTGAGCCTCGGCCATCGTGGTCTTGCCAACCTTGTTGGCTTTGCCGTCCCGCGTATCGTACAGCCGCACGATGTCGAACAGGTTCAGGACATCCCAACCTTCGTTCAGCTTGTCGACGGCGAAGATCACGCGTATCTCGTTGTCTCGGTCCTCCAGCGCGTTCAATTCAATCTGTCTGCTTTCCAGATCCTTGGGGTTGTTGACGTTCAGCACCTTCTCGGAGGCAAAGTCCCCCTGTAGTTCACGGGCGAATTCCGCACCACTCATGGCCCTTTCATCCATGATGTAGGAGAATGCCTTTAGGAGGGTTTCGTCGCCATCTGTGGTCGCTCTAAGCGTTTCCAATGCGTCACCGCACAGTGCGGCCACCATCGCAGTGAACGTCGCCTCGTTATCGGCGCTTTCCCTGATCGTCTTTGACTTCATCAGCATCACCGGCTTGCAATGCACCCCATGCGCCTCGGCCACCTTGCGGCGATACTGACTTAGTACCATCGCCTGCATCATCCGTTTCGCAGGCGGCAAATCGGCCTGACGCAATTCGATGTCTTTGGAATAGCCGTCCTCGCGGAATTGCCGCAACGAGTAGTCGTACAAAATCTTGTCGTGATACTTCGCTCGGATCGCCTCATGGCTCAGGTCCACTGTCGCCGTAAACTCCAATAGCATGTTCTCAGGGTGTTGACGGAATATCTCCGACACTGTTCCTTCCCAACTGGCCTTCTCCTCAGCCTCGCCCATGGTCAGTGTCTTCTTGGTTTCGGCATTCAGGTGATGCGCCTCGTCCGAAATCATCACTATCTTGTAGTCACGAAAATCCTCAATCGTGACAGCGTTCTCTTTCGGGTACTGCATCCGCGTGTGCAAACCATGGATGGTGGTGAAGTGAATATTGATCGCATCCCCGCTTGCCCCGTCGAACGTGGCCACCGAACGGATTTCCACCGGCTTGTCATCAATGCGCAACTTCGGCGCGAACAGGTGCTTGGTGGATGCCGGATTGAGAAAGTTCTCCTTGGTCTTCTCAATGATCTGGGTGGAGTTCACGAAGAACAGGAAGTTTCGATAGCCGCGCCGGTAGAGGTCAAGTATCAGGGCCGCCATCAACACCGTCTTTCCGCTTCCGGTGGCCATGTGGAACAACAGGTGCGGATTGGAAGGTTTCTGCGGAAAGTCATCGATGAAATACAGAAATCGTTCCAGCACCGTGGCTTGGTATGTGCGCAGGCAAATGTTCGGCGCGAGATTGCCCGTGATGTTCTTGGGGATTTCCTTGTTCAGAAGTCCCAATTCCGAAGCCGCCGCCAGTTTGTCGCTCAGTGTCTGGTTCATTCTTCTAACCCATAGAACGACCGTGTGGCGTGGGCATCTTCGTCCGAAATGTCGAAGTCCGCATCGTCCAATGAGCCAAGATTGACATATAGGTGGTTGGCATCAAGGCAGTCCATCAACACCCGCCGGGCATCATCCAGGGGCAAGCTAGCGAATTCGTCGGCATCAAAAGCGCTTAGATCCAAATCATGGCGCAGATAGCCGGTGGATTGGATGTCCGCATGAATGCTTTGCAGCGTGCCGATGTCTTGGGCGGCTTCAATGCGGTCAGCAAAGGCAGAGTTGAAAGCCGCGAGTTCGGCATAGACAAATGATCCGCCGCCTTGGTAGTTTACAGCCTTGGATACACCCGACGCATCCCCTTCAATGACATTTACGAGTCGGTTCTTAGGCAGAGATTGGATGTAGTCTAATTGCTCTATCGTTATCCATTGCCGTCCCAACTTGTGCGCGACCGCCGCAGTCGTTCCGCTACCCGCAAAGAAATCCAGAACCAAATCACCCTTGTCTGTGCTAATCTCAATAACACGCCTCAATAACTTTTCCGGTTTCTTGCCGTTCTTGAGGGTCACGCCACCTTCTCTGGAGATGCCATTGTAGGCGATGTCAGCCCACAGGTTTGTAAGCGGCTTAGCGGGGACAAGTTGACCATCGATCTCTTTGATTTTGTTCGCGTACAAATAAATCTGTCGGCCATTCAAGACAAAAACTTCGCCACGGTCACTTTCAGCACGGAAGACTTTGCCGGGTTCAGCCTTGGATTGGTTCCTCACGGAAACGATGCTTTTTGCGGCGTCGCTGGCAATCGCTGTCGCTTGAAAGACAGAATCCCGATGCTCAAACGCATATCTCGCCACTAGGCTCTCAAACACATGTTTTCCAAGCCTCTGATTGGCCTGCCGAGTATCTTGGTAGCCGTTTTCTTGAGCGACAAATTCGTTCAAGCCCACGATTTCCCAATCCGCATAAGGAGCGTCCGGGTTCTTGATTAACTTGTTGTAACCGATGTCATAGTTCGCGGGCACGAAGTGAGTTTCATACTTGTACGATGGCTTATGCTTAGCATAGAGAAGTATGTACTCTGTCTGTGCGTATGGCGAAGGGTTGACTGTCTTGTGACCAGAAGGGTCGGAAGTCTTGATGCAGAAGATATTAAGAAAGTTCTCACGGCCAAGAATTTCGTCGCATAGAACACGAAGATGAGCCATTTCCTTTTCGTCTATATGCACCATCATTGTTCCGGTGCGGTGCAGAAAAATCTTGGCGACTTCGAGCCTGTTCTTCATGAAGGTCAGCCATGAAGATCGATTGAAACGATCATTATACTTGAAGCTGTCGCTGTCCGTGTTGAATGGCGGGTCGATATAGATCAACTTCACCTTGTCGGCATAGCGCATTTTGAGCGAGTGCAACACCAACAGGTTGTTGCCTTTGATAAGCAGGTTGTCGTCCTCGGTGATGTCCCCCACCGGCTTGGCATTGCCCTTTCCCACCGCTTCGGCATCCCAGCGCTCCCACCCGGTTAGAACTTTGGGTTCAAACAGGCGTGTAATGTCGTCCGGGGCAAGCGTTGTGTTCCAGAACACCTCATTGCGCCCTCGGTCCTCTTTTGTCATACCGCCTTCAAGCACACAGTCCTTGTAAGGCCAAGTCAGAACCACGTCGTGCGACTGGCCAAGGTATTCGCCTCGCCCATATGTCAGGCCGATGCGGTTCTTGAATACGGTGTAACTGTCGGGCAGGAACGCCTTGTTCGATACAAAGTCCTGGAATCGCACCTTGTCGAAAACCAAGGTTCCGGCCACTTCTGTAAAGAATTGCGTCTTGATCGTGTCAGACTGCAACAGCAACTTCAGAAGGCGTTGATCCATGCTCAACGCCGCCTCGATTACTGCATTCTTCAAGATCGCCCCATCTGAGATGAAGGCTTGTTCGGCCTGCAACAGTTCGGCCAGAACGTCACGAAGGTTCTGCATGGTACATGCCTTGTCCTCGAACCAGCTAGCGTCAATCGCCTTCGCGTAGATCGTCGCAACGTATACGTTCTCTGCTCTCAGCACATGCTTTCCGTCGTCGGCGACTACACGACCTTGCCCCGCTAGGGAGTCCGTTATCGGTAATCAGTTCACGGTAGCGGAGTCGCTTGCCGAACATCCCTGCAACCATCCCTTCCATCTGGTCTTCGGTGTCCGCGTTGCGGACGTTGTGCTTTCCGACGAACTCAGTGACGTAGCGATCAAGGTGCTTCTTGGAGAACTTGTGGAATACGCCCTTGTGTGCCCGCTCAATCGTGCTCCAGAAACTCTCCATGCTATTCGTGTGAGCCATATCCCTGACATACTCTCCAACGCTGTGCTTGACGCTCTCATGCGCCCTATCGATACCCACGTAGCCGCACCTTCATTGGTGTAAACCTGCGCTGACGGCTCTGTGTGGCCTTCCACGAACCCTTGCAGCGTCACCGCCTTTGTGTCCAGCACGACCGTGGCGACAACCCTGTTCGTCTCGCGGTCCTTCACGCCCGCGACAATCGCCTTGCCCACGCCGCCGCGTCCGGCTTTCAGCCTTTTGTCGTAGTGCTTGTTCTTCTCCAATCCGCCAATGTAGGATTCGTCTGCCTCAACGGGACCCTGAAACGGCAGGTCAACGCCATCGTCCTCAAGCGCTTTCCGCAATCTCATGGCCAAATGCCAAGCCGACTTCTGCGTGATTTCCAGATCCCGGTGAAGGCGCATTGACGATACGCCTTTCAGGCTCGTTGACATGAGATACATGGCAATCGCCCAAATCTGGAAACCGAGATTGGATGCTTCCATGCAGGTTCCTGTGCGGACGGAGAACCGCTTGCGGCAACCGCGCTCGCGACAGCGATACGGCATCGTCTTGTGCGCGGCCCCGGACTGGACGCGAACCGATCCGCAATGCGGACAGTGTGAGCCTTCCGACCAGCGACGTTCGGTGAACCACTTTTCGGCGGCTTCATCATCCGGGAACATCTTGAACAGTTTGACCAAGCTGATGCCTTCGCGGTAGTGTTTTCCCGGTGCCTTGTGTGCCATGCAAATCTCCTTAGCTTGGGCACTATTGAATCATTTTTCGCCGGGAATGTCAAGAAGATTTGGGCACTATCGTATAATCGTATATAAGTCCCCTAATTAAAGCGGTTAGCCGGAATTGCGCTGCGCCTCAATGCGTACGATGCAGTCGGTCTCGCCCTATCCGGCACCCGAAAGGTGCGCAGTCAATGCCTTTGAATCGACCTAAACGCAACTGCGGATGATTCCTGATGAATTATCCCTGGTCCTTTGCAAACGAGCCGATTTGCACGCGAAAAGTGTATAGATCGGCCCCGACAATAACGCGATTTACCGCCCGAAACCCGCGCTTCAAAAAACCAAGGACATTCGTTTCGCCCACGGTAGAAAGGATCCTTGAAACAGCAATGCGAAGTGATCCGCATTCAATCGTACAGCGCCGACGAATCCTGCCAACTGCTCAATAGGGCACGGGCTGCTGAAAGGCCCGGCGCAGCCCGTCCATTTCTTCGTCGCGCATGTCTTCCGCTCAGATGCATTGCTGGATATTCGAAAGCACGCCCCTCATCGCCGCCGCTTCCCGTGTTTTCCCGCCGTTCTCGCCGGCAACTAGCAAATTTTCCGCATATCCCGCGTCTTGAAGATTCGGAAACGCAGCATGCGTTCCGCAAAATTCTGCTTGCTCGCGTGGCAATCCAGCTGTTTTCTTGCCTAGGAAATTATTCAAAGTCCCTTGGAGGCATAGCTTGCCGCCACGCGCTCGATTGCGACCAGGTAGCTGGCGACCCGCAAATCCGGAACCTTGTTGTTCTCGTACCACACTTTTCGAACCGAGCGATAGGCTTTTATCATCGTGTCATCCAGCCCCGAACGAACAAGTTCCAGCTCATCTGCGCCGCGCAAGTACTTTTGCACGAATGAATCGGACACGGTAATCGACAATTCCGCCTCTTTGAAAAGCCTGTTGAGCTCATTGATCAGCAATCGATGCCGGTTCTCTTCCTGGCGCCTTTGAAGGCGTCCGAATCGTATGCGGGCTAGGTTCTTTACCCATTCGAAATAGGAGACTGTGACACCCCCGGCATTCGCCAGTAGATCGGGAATGATTATCTTCCCTTTTTCTCGAAGGATTTTGTCGGCAAGCGCCGTGATTGGCCCGTTGGCGGCTTCGATTATTAGCGGCGCCTTGATCCTGTCGGCGTTTGCCGTATCGATAACGGCCTCGAGGGCCGCAGGAATAAGTATGTCGCAATCTTCTTCGAGAAGTTTTGACCCGTCCTCAACGAATTGGCCGAGTAGGCTTCCCTTGACGCCTCCGTGCTGATTCAAATGCAGCTTTAGCTCGATTATGTCGATGCCGTCGGGATTGTACAGGGCACCGTCGCGTTCAATCACGCCGATGATATTTGCGCCGTTCTCTACTGAGAGGAACAGAGCTGCATAGTATCCAACATTGCCGAGACCCTGCACGATTATGCGCTTGCCTTCCAGGCTGCCCGATAAATTCGCCCGCTTTACGTCTTCAGGATGCCTGAAGAATTCCTGGAGCGCATTGACAACGCCTCTGCCGGTGGCCTCGGTTCGCCCTACGATGCCGCCCAGGTTCAACGGTTTGCCGGTTACGCAAGCGCGCGCATTGATGTCGGTCGTATTCATCCTCGTATATTGATCGGCGATCCAAGCCATTTCTCGCTCGCCCGACCCCATGTCCGGCGCAGGTACGTTCTGGCTCGGGTTGATTAGGTCGCGCTTAATCAGTTCGAAGGCAAATCTTCGCGTAATCAATTCCAGTTCGTGCTCATCCCATTCTCGGGGATTTATGCACAGCCCTCCCTTCGAACCCCCGAATGGAACTTCCACCAAGGCGCATTTGAAGGTCATCAGAGCCGCTAGGGCCTCGACCTCGTCCGCAGTTACGCGATGATCGAAGCGAAGCCCGCCCTTTTGCGGTTCAGCATGGTCCGAATGCACCGAACGATACCCGGTGAAATTATGAATTTCGCCGCGCAGCCTAACTCCGAATCTTACGGTATAGGTTGAATTGCAAATTTCGATTTGCTGCCGAAGCCCGGACGACATGTCCACAAGCGAAGCGGCTTGCCTGTACATCGCGCCTACGGATTCTCGGAACGTTGGTTCTTTCGTCGATGTCAATTCATTTCTCCCCGCATCGCGATCTTTCCTACCGCCATGTTATAGGAAACTCGCATCCGCGGTAAATTTATTTTCGGCACGAGTCCATCCACTTGAATAATCCCAAAATCCTTCGATCATGGATTTTTCTCGAGTGCTCAGGCGGATGCCGGAATCCCGTTCGGCGCCGGCTCCGAAAACGCAAATTCCCCGATATTCTTAAGTTGAACTAGGATCTCGCGCCATATCGGAAAAATTGTCAGCAAATCCATGCGCGTCAAAACCAAGCTATTCGCTCCGCCGCGATTTTTCTGGACTTGAGCCGTCAGGCGCGCATGATCAGGCTGCGAATTGCAAATCGACCATGAGCTTTTGAGATGGTACCGCCTCCCCGGCTCGAACGGGGGACCCCCAGATCCACAATCTGGTGCTCTAACCTACTGAGCTAAGGCGGCACGCCGTCATTCTAATCGACTCTGCGGCCGATACGCAAGATAATTCGATAGTTTTTGCCCATGCCGCGGCATTAGGCAGTCCTAGCCTCAAGCGACATGGCCTCCAACGGGATGCCCGTGCTTGCCAAGCTAGGATATCGGCAGTGCCGATTAAGGAATACCTTGAAGGCATAATTTCCCGGAGATTTCATTTTCTCGGGCAAATGGCCGGCAAAAAACACATTGGCCACGTCGTGGGACTGCCGGGGCAAGCAGTCCTCGCGAAGCTACGCAGTTCGAATCCACGCGCCAATCAAAATTAGTGGAAAAGCCTGATTTCGTGTATAATCATTCGCGTAATTTGACTTGAATGCTAGGATTTCTTCCACGCTACGCTATGAAAGGAATGAAAAATGGATCGACGCGAGTTTGTTACGGCTGCGGCAATCGGCGGTTCAGCGGCTTTAGCTACCCCGGCCATCGCTCAGGGAAAAAGAACTCTAACCTTGGTGGCAACCTGGCCTCGAGGATTCGCCGGTGTCTGGGACAGCGCGGTATTTTTTGCAGACGGCGTAAAGGACCTCACCGACGGGAATCTCACGATCGATCTAAAGGCGGCCGGCGAATTGGTTGGTGCTTTCGAATCTTTCGACGCAGTAACTTCGGGGCAGGCGGACATGTATCACGGAGCCGACTATTATTTTACCGGACAGCATCCGGGATATAATTTCTTTACGACGATTCCTTTCGGAATGAACGCTACGGAATTCACGGTATGGTACCATCACGGAGGCGGTCGGGACTTGCATGACGAATTGGGAAAAATCTTCAATTTGAAGTCCTTCATCGCGGGCAATTCGGGGGCGCAAACTGGCGGATGGTTCAATAAGGCTATCGATACGCCCGAAGACTTTAACGGGCTAAGATTCCGCATACCAGGGATGGGTGGACAAGTGCTTACCGCACTAGGCGCATCCATCCAAAATTTGCCGCCGGGAGAAATTTACAATGCGCTGGCGTCGGGGGCTATCGATGGCGCCGACTGGATCGGGCCTTGGGCGGACGAAAGCATGGGTCTGCACGAGATCGCTCCCATCTACTATACTTCCAGCTTTCATGAACCCGGGGCTGCGCTTACCGTCGCAACGAACCGGGACATTTGGGATTCGCTCTCGTTGGCCCACCAGCGCGCTATTGAATTGACATGCACGGCTGCTCATGAGTGGTGCCACGCATTGTTTCTGGCCAATAATTCGGCAGCACTTGCTCGTCTGAAGGCCGGCGGCACCGATATTCGAGTATTCAATGATGATTTGTGGGACGCGTTCGGAACCGCGACTGAACCAGTTGTCGCCAAGCATTTGGACAACGACCTGTACAAGGAAATCTTCGAAAGCTATTCGGGTTCATTGCGTTCAACGGCCGCGTGGCTGTCGAAATCATCGGGAATTTATTCGAAGCAGCGCGACAGAGTCCTCGGGATTTAATTCGGGGCCGATATTTCATTTCGAACAGGCATTGATTGGCTCGCTAGGGGAGCCAATCAGTCTATGAGAGATTTGCACACGCCAAATTTTGCATTTACAAATGTGCCGACAAGCATCTCGCCAGCAGGATGCTGGCACTTTGACTAAATCAGGAGAAAGAATCATGGATCGTCGTTCCTTTATTGCAAGTACTGCTTTGGGCGGGTCGGCCGCAGCCGCAACGCTTGCCACTCCTGCGATTTCCCAGGGTATGGAAAAACTGACAATGGTTACGTCCTGGCCGCGGGGATTTGCCGGGCTTGACGACGCGGCGCAGAAAGTTGCGCAAAATGTCAACGCGATGTCCGACGGAAATCTCGAAATCGAAGTTAAAGCCGCTGGTGAACTAGTTGGCCCGTTAGAAGTATTCGATGCGGCCTCGTCGGGTCAAGCCGACATGTATCACGCGGCCGACTACTATTTCATTAACCAGCATCCCGCCTGGGCATTTTTCACCGGTGTGCCGTTCGGAATGACTGCGACCGAGCACAACAACTGGTATTATCATGGATCCGGCGCCCAAAGGCACAACGAACTGGGCGAAATTTTCAACATTAAGCCGTTTGTTGCCGGCAATACAACTGCACAGGCGGGCGGCTGGTTCCGAAAGGAAATTAATAGTCCGGAAGATTTCAATGGGCTTAAATTCCGCATGCCCGGTCTCGGCGGCGTGGTACTGGGTCGCCTAGGCGCTTCGGTGCAAAACCTGCCCGGAGGAGAAATCTACCAAGCTCTCGCTTCCGGCGCGATCGACGGTACCGAGTGGGTTGGCCCATGGTCGGACGAAAAACTCGGCTTTCAGGAAGTAGCGAAATTCTACTATACGGCGGGCATGCACGAGCCTTCGGCGGCGTTAACGCTCGGAATCAATCTGGAAAGATACAATTCGCTTTCGCAGACACACCAGTCGATTATCGAAATCGCGTGCGGACACGCCAACATCTGGAACATGTCGCAATACGGATATTTCAACGGCGAGGCTCTTCGCCGCCTAGCCGGCGGCGGAGTTAAGATTCTAGAGTTTCCAGACAGCGTATGGGATGCATTCGGCACAGCGGCTCAGGAAGTCTACGCGGAATTCTCCGAAGACGATCTGTTCGCCGAGATATACGAGGAATACATCGCGGCCATGCAGGATTCGTCGGGCTGGATTTCTCGCTCAACATCCGTCTTTCGCCGACAGCGCGACCGGGTCTTGAAAGGTTAGTTGGCTCTTCGGCAATCGCTCCCGGACCTGCTTCCGGGAGCGACTGCGCTCGCTAGGGGTTCAACCGCGATCTCTAGCAAAGGGTGCGGCTCAAATTTCTTGTAAATCCTGCCGTCCGTTATTGCCGATGCCGGTTGTCGATCAAATTTCGTAATCAAGCTGCCGCTCGCCACTTAAAAATGTTCGGGATTCGGTTTTCCAGCTTGCGGCATCGAAACGCCATTTTTTCGACAACAAGAAATTTGAGCCGCACCCTCAAGCAAAGAACTGGATTGTCATGATCGACATTATAATTCATTTTTTCGAGAATTTTTTCAACGCATTTTACAATCTGGCGTATGCGATAGCGAACCCGTCAGCGTGGCTCGATTGGTCCGACAAGACTGCAATGGTTAGGTTTATCTACTACGGCGCGTCGTCGGAGCTATTCTTCGTATTCATGGTAATTTTCATAATGGTTACTTTGCTAGGTCTCATATATCGGCGATTCCTTTGGATCGTCATGCGCGGACTGGAGGGCTTCAGCAATCTGGTTGGGCGAGTATTTGCGTGGGCGGGACTACTAATGGTTCTCCAGCAAGTTGCAATCGTTTTCCTTCAGCGCATCTTCCGAGTGTCCGAAATCTCCGTGGGACCCTTCGGGTTCGTCTTTACCAGGGATTTAAGCTGGTACGGCGAGGAATTGAAGCTGTACAACGCCATGGTGGTCTGCCTCTGCTGCGCCTATACCTTCGTTCAGGGAGGGCATGTTCGAGTCGACCTGTTCTACGCCGGCGCCAAGTACCGCACCAAGCGGATAATTGACATGCTAGGCTCGCTAATTTTTATCATCCCGGTCATGTCGATAACTTGGATGTACGGATGGTACTTCCTTTGGCGGCATCTCGTAACCCCGAAAATCTCGGCATCGGACAAGCTAGAACTGCTCGAGAGAAAATCCCGGCTTTTGAAATGGAACGTTGAAACCATCGGATTTTCGCCAAGCGGCTTCGATGCGTACTTCTTGTTTAAAATACTTCTCGTCGGATTCGCCGGAATGATGCTATTGCAGGGCATAGCTTTCTTTTATCGCTCATTGCTTGAATTAATCGAGGGGCCCGACTCCGAGGGACGCTATCTTGACAAGGACGTGCTAGAAGACTTGACAGTTCAAGAGTCTAGCGCCTAATGCGAAGGGACCGGACCCATGCTTTTTGGGCTTGACGGCGTCGAAGTCGGCTTGATCATTGTCTTTTCCTGCCTATTCGCGGGAATTATGTCCGGTTTCCCTGTCGCTTTCGCGATCGGCGGGTCGGCGCTCATTTCATTCGGATTGCTTGCCTATCTTGACAGCACCGGCCTTCTAACGCGCGAAGTAATCGACACGTCGAGCGAAGCCTACAAGTCTTTGAGAAACTCGGGCGTTCCGTTAATCGAAATCTCGCAGTTCCGATACCCTGATCTTCCGCAGGTCACTATTCCTCTTTTCGAGGGAGGCTGGGAAAGAGCGCTAAATCGCAACCTGTCCTTTATCGTCAACCGCATGAACGAACGCGTGATTGCCGGGCAGTCCATCGAAACCCTTCTCGCCGTGCTTATGTTTGTCCTAATGGGCATAACGCTCGAAAGGTCCAGGATCGCAAACGATCTCTTGACAACAATGGCGCGCGTGTTCGGTCCCCTTCCGGGAGGTTTGGCCGTATCCGTTGTAGTGGTAGGCGCATTTCTAGCCGCTTCGACAGGAATTGTCGGCGCGACTGTCGTTACCATGGGGCTGCTTTCCCTTCCTACCATGCTGCGCAACAACTATTCGCCGGAGCTGGCCACGGGCGTGATTTCCGCTTCGGGAACTTTGGGGCAGATAATTCCGCCGTCTATCGTGATTGTGCTTCTCGGGACTCTGGCCGGAGACCTTTATGCGGCGGCGCAGGAGGACAGGGCTCGGGCGGTCGGGTGCTCCGATGCGCTGACTTACCTCGGCGAAGCGGCCGTAATATCGGTAGGAACCTTGTTTCAAGCGGCGATTCTTCCCGGAATCTTTCTCGCTTTTCTATACGCCGCGTATGCTTTCGGATACGCGCTGCTGAATCCGGCCAAGGCGCCTCCGGTCATGACCGGCGGCGCGCCGGGCGAAAGGATAACCCGGCTGCATGCGTTGACCTGGTTTCTGCTGGTTCCCGCGGGCATCGTCGCCTTCGCCGTTGCGAGCAATGCGGTCAATCTATCCGGCAGCCAGGACATGACCGTAGATTCGGTCGGAGACGCCAGCGCGCGGGCGATATTGCGAACGAACGTTTCCGAGCAATGCAAGGATGCGATTATCCAGCTTCACGGCCAGGAAAAATGGGACGAGGCCGTAGTTCAGCAGGAAAGAATAAATGCAGGCGAAATCAGCACCGAAGCGAAAGCGCTAACTTCCGAAGAGATAACGAGCGCCCGTCAATCGCTTATTGAAAACGCGGCGCCAATCGGTTCCGGAGTCTTGGTTTTCTTCGTCGTTCTCGGACTGATCATGACGACCGCATACGGGACGCGGCAATCCATGCAGCCACGGCCGCTTTTAATCGGCGGCGGCGGCGTATTGCTGGCGCTGGCCGTCGACGCCTTCCTCATTTCTCCGGAAATGTCGCCGGGAACGAAAGCGCTTTTTCTCAGCATTCCTACCTTCCTGGCCGTTTACGGCTGCTGGAACGCTGCCAAAATACTCAGCCAGAATGAACTGTTTCGCGTCGTATTCCCCCCGTTAGTGCTAATCGTCGCCGTTCTGGGCTCTATTCTTGGCGGCATTACGAATCCGACGCCGGCGGCGGCGCTTGGCGCGAGCGGAGCGATAATGCTCGCGGCCTACAGGAAGCTGCGCGACACCGGACGGAGCGGCAGGCCGGTAATCGCCGCTTCGTTCGCAGTCGTTATTTTAATTCTGATCGGCGTAAACTTCGATCTGCGCACCGGAATAAAACACGTCACTTTCGAGAATTGGGTTGCGATAATACTGGGGCTCGCCACCTATCATATCGCGTTTGGCGGATTGCTGTTTTCATGTTGGGTGCTCTTGAGAACGGCAGTCCTAAAGCCGGTCGTAAGGGAGACCGCCAAAGTAACGTCGATGGTATTCGCGATTCTGATAGGATCGCAAGTTTTGAACCTCGTAGTAATTTCGTTCGGAGGCGAACACTACATCCAGGAGTTGTTGCGGTCGTTCGAGCGGGAATGGGTCGTATTCCTAATCGTCATGCTGGTTCTTTTCGTATTAGGCTTTGTCCTCGACTTCCTGGAAATAATTTACATCGTTATTCCGATCGTGGGTCCGGTCATTTACGGAGGCTCCCTAGATCCCAAATGGGTCACGATCATGGTCGCCGTCAATCTTCAAACGAGCTTTCTGACGCCGCCATTCGGTTTCGCGCTATTCTATTTGCGAGGCGTCGCGCCGAAAGAAGTTACAACGGCCCACATTTATCGCGGGGTCTTTCCGTTCGTGCTGATCCAGGTTTTCGGCCTGGCAATCCTTTGGCTTTTTCCTTCAATAGTAACATTCGTTCCCAGCCTGTTTCCGCATTGACCAGCCGACCTTGAAGCGGGCGGATTCCCGCGAACAATGAACGTCCCGGAATGCTGGATTATTTGCCGAAGGCCGAAATCTTTCCGAAGCATAGGAGCTTCGAGCCCGCTCTGGATTCGCTGTCACGAACATTGCCGACTCTTTCGTCGCATCCCGGAACCCGCATCGGGCGGCCATGCAAAAATCGGAATGGTCTATCGGGTTCCGATCGCGCTCAAGCGAAGGCGGGCGCGGCAGGCCTCATGTCTTTAAGTTCGCGCGCCGAATTGAAATTCGCAGGGAGCATTGAATTCGGCAGAGTCATCGCGATGCCCGCCGAGTGCGGACGCCGGGCGTTCGGTCCGCATTCGCCGAAAAAATGCTCTTGATTCCGGTTCTTATTTTGTTCAATTGAGTCATGGCCGCAAAGTTGCAACCGGGGCAGGCGATTGCCAGAGGCGTGTGCCGCCACCTGTTGCAGCACGGCTTTGCATCGCTCGAGGAGTTCACGCCCGCGCCGGGGCTAAGGGTTGACGCAATGGCGCTCGGACCAAAAGGCGAAATCTGGATAATCGAGTGCAAGTCCTCGCTGACGGACTTTCGAACCGATACCAAATGGCAAGGGTATCTGGACTTTTGCGACCGGTTCTTCTGGGCGGTAACAACCTTCTTTCCATTGGAGCTGCTGCCAAGCGACACGGGGATTATCGTCGCGGACGCATATGGCGCGGAAATCGTGCGCATGGCGGCCGAATCAAAGCTTGCGGCGGCGCGCCGAAAGAAACTCACGCTGAAATTCGCTCGAAACGCCGCCGAGAGGCTGCATTCGATCAAGGAATCCTAGTCGCAGTTTCGAAAGGCGTGGAACAGCGGGGGCATGTCGCGCGCCGCGCAATCATGCCGCGCCTTCGGCATCGCCCGGCCGTTCCGCGCTCCAGGCGAGAGCCTCCGCAAGCTTCGCTCGAATTTCAGGCGGCCAAGGCTCCGGCTTCACTTCCCGGCTGGTCCACACCACCGTCTTGCGGCAAATCATGCGCAGCTCGCCCCCGCACCAAGCCTGGAACCGCAAATCCGCGCTAGTATGTCCGATTCTCTCGACATCGACTTGAAACTCCAGAATATCTCCGAGTCGGCTCGGGCGCTTGAACTCCGCGGATATCCTCGCGGCCGGCGTGCCGCCGCGCTTCTGCTCCAGAATTATGCTTGCCAGACTCTGTCCGACGTGCCGTTCCAAAAATCCTTCCAGAGCCGCGTTTACCATTTCGAAATATCGCGGGTAGAATACGATTCCCGCAGGGTCGCAATGATTGAATCGGACGGTGATTTCATGCGTAAATCCCAAAATCAGGCTCCTCGGCTTGCATATCCGGCGGCGGTGAAATCGCCTCGCCTACCGCGCCGCCATTCATGGCAAGCGAGAATCATTCGGGCGCAGCCTATCGATTCGACCCGGTTTCGCCGGTTTCGACTTCGCCGGCGAAAGTACGTATCGTAGCGAGCGCGCTGTCGAGTTCCGTCCCGTCCGGATCTTTCAAAGCCGCTTCGCGCAGCATCCGCGCCCATTTAGCGGCATCGTCTCTGTCGGCCACCAATTCAATGCCGCCCATGATTTTGGCAAACTTCGACTGCCCTCTCGAATGCGTATCCGAATACCCTTTGACCAGCCTCCTTGCCCGCAGGGTTTCGACGCCGAGGCGATAATCGCCTTTCGAATAATTCAGCGCGGCGGCCAGCCATTTCTCCAAGTGATCGGATTCCACGGAATGGCGCAACGTGAAGCGACGATACCATTTCAGACCGCCGACGACGTATAGCTTGAGAAACGCCGAAACGGAATCGGACCTAAGCCTACGGCTCCTGTTGAAGAGACGGTCCAATGCCCGCATCGCCCCCGCTCGACGCTCGACGCTTCTGCCGAGATTCGCCGGAAGCATGGCGCATATTTCTTCCGCCCTTGGGTGCATGAACTCCGTAACGCGAACGACATCGGTCGCGCCGGCACCCGATTCTTCTCGAATCCTGGCGAATCTGGATTTTCTTGTCTTCAAGTCCGCAACGCGAATGGCATCGTCGTAGGCCATTGCGTTGGCGATGTGCTTGGCGGCCTCGCGAGTTAGCTCGAAGCCGAACTCCTCGCGGTCGGAATCGGCGGCCAGCGCGACTTTGTCCAGGTATTCGCCGCCGTACCGAAGATCTTGAAACTCGACCACTTTCCTGAGGCCTCGCAACGCGATGTCCCGCGCAGGCTCCGGAAGTTCCGAAACCCGCGACTCCAGCTCGCGCCAGCCGGCAAGCAATGAACCCCTTCCCTTGGGGGCCGGCAAGGCGCCCGGAACCGCCGCGCCGGCGTTCCGCGATGCCTCCGCCAGCTCGGCCGAGGCGGCTTGATATCCGGCGGAAAATGCCGCCAGGCTTGCTTCCGCTCGGCGCCCCCCGGAGTCTTGAACCGCCGATTCGAAGGCTTCCCGGCTAAACGGCAAGGCTCTCGAGCCGGCCAAGGCTCCGAACAGGCTCGCGGAAATCACCGTGCCGCATTCGGCCGCGATTGATTCCATATCGCCGGTTATTAGGCGGCGCGACGCAATTTCCATGGATGCCAGAACTTCGCCGGCATCGGCTCTCCCGTCGCCGGGAGCGATTTTTTCCGAGACTGCGAGAGACCGGTGAGTCGACGCGATCAGGGTCGTGCGGTCCGGCGTGACGAACCCGCGCATCACCGCCCTTCCCGCCTCCATCAGCTCCGCCGCGATTACGATGTCGACATCGCCCGCCGACGGCATGAGCGAAAACACCGGCTCGCTTCCGGAGCTTCGAGCCATTTCCAGGTAGTAGAAGGTCGCGCCGGTTCTTTGCGCGACCCCGGCTACCGACGTAGCCTGAACGGCGTATCCGTGCCGCCGGGCGCATTGCTCTATCCAACCGGCCAGAACTCCGCCGCCCTGGCCGCCGAGCGCCATTACGGCGACCTTTGTGATTTTTTCCGAACCTGATGAATTCGCGGCCGCTTCGGGATTTTCGACGATTGCGTCCACGGAGACTCAGGCCCTCCCGAAATCCAGCCTTCGCCGCGCGCGGAAATCCTGCAGCTTGCGGATAAGCGCTTGCCTGATTCCGGATAGGAAGACTTCGTACCCGGACGGGTTGCACACGACATCGGTCCTGTAGAACGAAGGGCAGAGCACGGCGGCGTCGGCGACTTCGCCGCAATTTCCGCACCCTACGCAAAATCTGTCGATGCTTGCCACGGGGTCGTCCCTAAGAGGATCGGCGAGCTTTTTCAGCGACAGAGACGGGCAGCCGGACAGCCGGATGCACGCGTGATCGCCCGTGCAGATGTCTTCGTCGACGCCGAAGCGGGGCTTTTCGACCCTCGCGCCGTTTTTGATCGCGGCTTCGCGTTTGGGCTTTTCCCGCCGCTCCCTGTTCAGCATGCATTCGGAGGATGCGACGACGACCTTCGGACCTGCATAATCGGTGGTCAGAGCTTCCTTGAGAATATCTCTCATGCGCCCTACATCGTATGTGTGATCGATTTCCCTGACCCATTCGACGCCGACGCCCTTGACGGCTTGAGCTATGGAGTGATTGGTCGACTTCGAGGCATTGCCTGCGCGCGAGGACGGAATGTCCTGGCCGCCGGTCGCCGCAGAGTAAAAATTATCGACGATGAGAATTACGCTATCGGATTTGTTGAAGACCGCGTTGCCGATGCTCGACGACAAGCCGTTGTGCCAAAATCCGCCGTCGCCGAGGATGGCGATGGATCGCTTTTCCCCGCCGCCGTCGAAGGCGGCGTTGGACGCCGGGCCCAGCCCGTAGCCCATCGTCGTGCCGCCTATTTCGAATGGCGGCAGCGCCGCAAAGAGGTGGCAGCCGATATCGCCCGATATCTGATGGCTTCCAAGCTCGTTTTCGACAAGCTTCAGGGCCGCGAATATCGGTCGTTCCGGGCATCCCGTGCAAAAGCCTGGAGGCCGGATTGGCACGACCTTCGACAAGTCCGGAACCGGCGGGCGATCGTCCGCCATGTTCGGGGCTCGCTGCCGATCGCTTAGCATTTCAGGAGCCGCCGATCGGATGAATCCGGCGACGGCATCGAGCATGACCTGGCCGGTATATTCGCCGGCCATCGGAAAATAGTCCTTGCCGTGCAGGCTGGTCGCGCAATTCTCCTTGTAGAGCATGGACGCAAGCGCCTGCTCGATGAATTCCGGCTGTCCTTCTTCGACCACGAGAACGGCCGTCTTTCCGGACGCGAACCTGATCCATTCCTCGCTTAGCAGCGGATAAGTGACATTGAGGACGTAAAGGGAAACTTTCGACTCGCCGGCCATATCCGCAAGCCCGAGTCGCTGCAGCGCCCGCACGACACCGTTGTACATGCCGCCCTGAAGCACGATGCCGATGCGAGAGTCCTCGGGCCCGAAAAACTCGTTCAGCTTGTTCTCCAGTATGAATCTTTCCGCCGCCGGCCACCGAGTCCTTATCTTGTCCTGCTCCTGGGCATAGGTCATCGGCGGGAGGACGACTCGCGAGTATTCCCGGCGCGGGTTCGCAAGGGCCTCGCGAACCGAAAGCGGCGGCCGCTTGTTGCGTCGAGTCTTGAATGTTCCCGTTACATGGCAAGTTCTGATTCGCACCATCATCATTACGGGAGTTCCGGATGCCTCCGAGAGTTCGAATCCCCGCTCGACCGAGGCGACGATCGAGGGAAGGTTCGGCCTCGGGTCCAGAAGCCAGAACTGGGATTTCATCGCGAAGGGATGCGTGCGCTCCTGCATAATCGAGGAGCCCTCGCCGTAGTCTTCGCCGACAATGATCAACGCTCCTCCCGAAACGCCCGCCGAAGTAAGATTGGCGAGCGCGTCCGAAGCGACATTGACGCCGACGGCCCCCTTGAACGTTACCGCGCCTCGGATCGGATAATGGACGGACGCCGCCAGCATGGCCGCGGCCGCGGCCTCCGATGCATTCGCCTCGAACCGAACCCCGAGTTCGCCGAGAATGTCCTCGGCATCGGATAGCACGTCCATCAAATGCGAAATAGGCGCGCCCTGATATCCGCCGACGTAGCCCACGCCGCATTCGAGCAAGGCCTTCGTGATCGCGAGGATTCCCTCGCCCTCGAAGATTTCGCCGTCGCCGAGCCTAAGCTTCTGGACTTCCCTGGCAAATGACCGCTCAGCCATTATTCTTCCTCGATTGAAATCCTATTCGATGCCTCGCCGCTCGGCAGGAATTACATCAATGTCCGCGAATTGCCGATCCAGAACCCACAATAGTGAGTCGAGCGCGCAAATAGAAGACTGAAAGCAGTCCGCAGCCTACAAAGATTTCCAGTTTTCCTGCTCCGGGTCCGGCAGCGGAATCGCATCGAGAAGTTCGCGCGTGATGGAATGCGACGGTCGCTCGAATATATCCCGGGTCGGCGCGATTTCCACGGCCTCGCCGTTCGAAAGAACGAGAACGCGATCGCAAAGCCGCCGCACGACGGAAAGATCGTGGCTTATGAACGCGACTGTCAGTTCGAGCTTCGCGACGAGATCTTCCAGCAGGTTTACGACCTGCGCCTGAGTTAGCACGTCGAGGCCGGAAACAATTTCATCGGCCACGATGAACTCGGGGTCGAGCGCGATAGCGCGCGCAATTCCGACGCGCTGCCTTTGGCCGCCCGACAATTCGTGCGGGTAGCGATGGCTTAGCCGATACGGAAGCCCGACCTGCGACATGGCTTTCGCTACGCGGTCCCGCACATCCGAGAATCCGTGGAGGCGCAGCGGCCCTGCTATGATTCCGAACACCTTCCGGCGAGGATTGAGGGATGACATCGGATCCTGGAAAATCATCTGCAGCCTGCGGCGAAACGGTCGGAGCGAATCGTCGGGCAGTCGCCCGATTTCCATTCCATCGAAGTACAGCTCGCCGGCCTGAGGATCGAGAAGTCGCAGCAATGTTCGGCCGAGGGTCGTCTTTCCCGAACCCGATCCGCCGACGATGCCGAGAACCTCGCCGCGATCAATTTTGACGGATACTTGCGAAAGCACCTGAATGCGCGGCGCGGCGCGCAGAAAAGGCTTGCGAGCCAGGTCGGGGAGCGAAACCGATATCCCCCGGGCTTCGACAAGCGGCCTGCCGCTATCTCCCATGGTTCCATTCCCTGTCGGAGGCTTCGATTTCCGCAGTGACGGCCGCCCTTTCCTCGTCGCTCATCGGGAGGAGCGAAGCGTAGGGGTCGGTATATTTGGGCGTCGCCGCGAGCAAGGCCGCCGAATACCGATGCTCCGGCTCGCGGAAAAACGCGCCTACGCGAGAATTTTCGACAATCTTTCCCTCGAATATCACCGACAGGCTGCCGCAAACTTTTGAAACGACCCCGAGATCGTGAGTTACGAACAGGAGCGCGGTCTCATGAATCCTGCGCATCGTCGCGATCAGGCTCAGGATTTGCTTTTGCACCGTAACATCCAGCGCGGTCGTCGGCTCGTCGGCGACGATGAGCTTTGGCTCCGCCGCGAATGCGGCGGCGATAAGGATCCTTTGCCGCATGCCGCCGGACAACTCGTGAGGATAGGAGCGCATGACCCTTGCGGGGTCGACGATTCCGACTTCGTTCAGCAGATTTTCGGCGCGGGTCTCGGCGGCCTTTCTAGTCCATCCGAGAATGTCGACTAGCTTGCACGTGATCTGCCTTCCCACCCGGCGAGACGGATTGAGAGACGTCATTGGATCCTGGGGAATAAGCGCAGTCGTTTCGCCAATCAGGCGGCGGCGCTCGCGGGATCGCATTTTTTGCAGTTCCATGCCGCAGAGGGAGATGCCGCCATCTAGAATTTCCACCGACTCGGGCAGAATTCCGAGGATCGCCTTTGCGATCATGCTCTTGCCGGCTCCGCTTTCGCCGACGAGTCCGTGAGATTCGCCGGGATTCAGGGCGAGATCGACGGACCTGACTATACGCGGCCCGCCGCCTTTCGGCGCAACGCTCAAATCCCGGATCCGCAGAATTTCAGTCATCGCAGAACCGGGTCGAACCGATCCTTCAGCCCTTCGCCGAGCTGGCTGAAGGAAAGCACCGTTAGAAATAGCGAGGCTAGCGGAAAGGCGAGAACCCACCACGCCTGATGAATCGATATCCTTCCCTCGGCTATCATCCCGCCCCAAGTCGGCGCATCGGTCGAAATCGACAAGTTAACGAACGAGAGTATCGCCTCGACGATGATCGCAATGCCCATTTCAAGCGAAAGAAGCGCGACGGCGGTCGGCAGAATATTGGGGAAAACCTCGGCGAGGAGAGTTCTAGATCGCGAATAGCCGGCGACTCTCGCGCTTTCGACGTAATCCATTCGCGACTGGTTCAGGGCCTCGGCTCGCACGACCCGGCAAAACCTGGTCCAGTCGATGACGATGATCGCCACAATGATTGAAAACAGCCCGGTGCCCAGCACGGCTACGAGAAGAATGGAGAAGAGCACCGGCGGAAACGCCATCCAGATTTCCACGAGGCGCGAAATTACCCGGTCTGTCCAGCCGCCGAAAAACCCCGCGGCCATGCCAAGCGCCGTGCCCACCAGGCACGTGCAGATGCCGGCGATGAAGGCAACCGCCATCGCGATTCTCGACCCGTGCAAAATTCGCGAAAAAACGTCCCTTCCAAGATTGTCGGTGCCTAGCCAGTATATATCCTCGCCGCCTTCGATCCAGGCGGGAGGGAGGCGTCCGGCGAAGAGATCCTGCGCAAGCGGGTCATGCGGGCTTACCCACGGCGCCAGGATCGCGGCTAGAAAAACCAGGCCGAGCCAAAATCCCGACAGCCAAAGCCTGGGCGGCAGCCGCCGGCCCCTCGGAATGCCTCTATCCACGGCGAAGTCTCGGATTGAGCATCGCATAGGTCAGGTCCACCGCGAGATTCACGACTGTCACGATGACCGCGAAGACCAGCACGATTCCCTGGATGAGCGGCAAGTCGCGATTGATCACCGCGTCGATCGCCATGTTGCCCAGCCCTTCGTAGGAAAAAAGCCTCTCGATAATGACAGTCCCGCCGATAAGAAAAGTGAACTGGACGCCGATAAGCGTCAATGTCGGCAGCAGAGCGTTGCCTAGAGCCTCCGAAAAAATCACTGCGTTTTCGCTGTATCCCCTCGTTCTTGCGGTTTCTACGTAATCGAGATGGAGCGTCTCTTTGAGCGACTGCTTGAGCAGCCGGCCGATCATGGCCGCAAGCGGAAGGGATAGCGCGAGCGCGGGCATGAGCATGTGCGCCAGCAAGTCCGCCGCGAGGTCGAAGCGAAGGCGCACTATGCTTTCGGCGAGGAAAAACTGAGTTGCGAAGGGAAGGTCGGCCTGCGGCGTAATGCGCCCGGATATATGGAATACCGGCCATACGACGCCGAACAGCAGGATCAGGAACAGTCCCCAAAGAAAATCGGGAACGGACAAGCCGATTCCGTTTACGATATCGATACCGGCCTCGGCGGGCGACCCGCGGTAGCGGGCGCCGGCGATCGCTAGGGCGAAGCCGGCCGCCAGAGCGAAAACCAGCGCCAGCGCGCTGAGTTCCAGCGTCGCCGGAAGGCGGCCGAGTACGAGGTCGAGAACATCCCGGCGCAGCGAGATCGAGGTGCCCAGGTCTCCCTGCAGCGCATTGCCGAGCCATATCGCGAATTGCTCGGGAATCGACTTGTCCAGGCCGTAAAACGCCTCCAGCCTTCCAATGTCGTCGGCGGTCGCCCCCGGCGGAAGCATCATCGCGATCGGATTCCCGGGAACGATGCGCACAACTACGAAGACGATAATCGCGATGCCGAATATCGCTACAATCGTCGAAAGAAGGCGCGCAACGGCGGCCTGCAGGACCTTCATAGCCCCGTCTTTCAGAAATTGCGCCGAGCCCTTTGCCGGGCTCGGCGGATGCGCCCGCCTATGCGCGGCTCATTAGGAAGGGAAGCAGCGCCCCGGAAGCGTGCGGCGTCACAGCTATTTCGTTGCTGTGCAAAATCGGCTGCACGTATTGAATCAAGGGTATGACCAAACCGTCGTCGGCGATCTTGCGATCGACGGCCTTCCAGCCCGCAATTCGCTTTTCCTCGTCGGTCTCGCCCCAAAGAGGCCCGATCATGCCGATCAGATCTTCGCCGTCCCAGACCGAGTGCGGGCTCGGACCGAACATTGCGAAGCCCGTCGACGTCGTCGGATCGCCTACCGCGTTGCCCCAATTGTAGAACGCCGCCGGCGCAAGCTGGTCGGCGGCCCGAAGCTCATAGTGCTTGGCGATTTCGTAGACGTCGATTTCCGCTTCGATCCCGACCCGGCGCCACAGGCCCACGATCGCCTGTATCATTTCGTAATCCTTCGGCTTGAAGCCGCGGGTTGTCTGGATCTTGAACCGGACCGGGTTGTCCGGGCCGTAGCCGGAGGCGGCGAGCAATTCGGTCGCCTTGGCCGGATCGTAGGGAACTTCGATCGACGGATCGAATGCGATGTAGTCGGGAGTCTGCAGCGTGTCGATAGGAACGCCGTAGCCGTTCAGGAGGCGCTCGACCAGCAGCTTCTTGTCGATGGCGTGATGCGCCGCGAGCCTGACGTTTCGGTCGAGCATAACGTCGACATCGTTCAGGAAAATCATTCCTATATCGGAAATCGGCGCCGCCGTTCCCGAAATTCCGCCGCTGCTCCGAAGCCGGTCGTACTCCTCGTAGGGGATTTCGAGCGTGACATGCGCGTTGCCGGATTCGATTTCAGCGACTCGGCTCGCCGCATCCGTTACGAATTTTATCGTCACGCTGTCGAACTCCGGCTTGCCGCGCCAGTAATTCGGATTGGCCCTGAGCTGCACGAAAGCGTTGCGCTCGAATCTTTCCACCATGTAGGGACCCGTTCCTACCGGCGCCTCCTCGAATCCTTCCGGACCGACTTTTTCGTAATAGGCCTTCGGCATGACAAAGCCTGTCAGAAACGCCATCCACATGAATATCGTCGGTTCGAAGGCCAGAACGTCGGCTGTTATCCGGTTGCCGTCAATCCTGTAGTTGCCGATTTTCGACCAGATGAACTGAATCGGGTTTCCGGTTTCGGGCTTTCCGGCCCTCTCCAGCGACCAAGCTACATCCTCGGCCGAAAATGGAGACCCGTCATGCCAGGTTACTCCGTCCCGAACGGTAAGGTTTATCTGCGTCTTGTCTTCGTTCCACCCCCAGTCCGTTATCAAGCCGGAATCGAATGACAGATCCGGATTCTGGTGGATAAAATAATCGAACACCGACAGGTAGATTGCCTGAATCGTCGGATTAACCGCGGACGGGCCCACGGTTGGATCCCACGACGGCAAATTGACATTGTACGCGATAACGAGTTCGCTAATGTCCGCGCTGGCAACTCCCGGAAGTCCGAGCGCGCCCGCCGCGAATGGCGCCGCGGTCAGCTGCAAGGCGTTTCGACGCGTTAATCCCTGAACCATTTCTTGTTCCTTTCATGGTCTTTCCCGGAAAAATGTAACTACGCTCACGCGAGATGCCGCGCAAGCAGATAGCCGGAACCCGCTCCCACGCCCGCTCCGGGCCAAACGCTTGCTCCTACGAGGTACAGGCGCTTGATCGGCGTGGAACCGTCCGAATGACCGAATGCCGGACGAAAATGGAAATTCTGCGCCAAGTGGTGGCTTCCGGCTATCTGGTCGCCGCCTACGAGATTCGGATTGTCGCGCTCGAGGTCGACGGGCGAGACGACGCACCGCCCTTCGACATTGCCTTGAACTCCAGGAGCGTAGCTTTCCAGAATGTCCATGATTCTGTCCGCGTAGGCATCCTTTATCGAGTCCCAGTCCCGAGCTTCGATCATGCCCGAGGCGTCTCCCTTTACGTTCGCCGGAACCATGCGCGCCTGCACCCACAGCACATGCTTTCCATCGGGAGCTCGCGAAGCGTCGATCGCAGTCGGCTGGCCTACGACCAGTACGGGCGAAGCGGGCAATAGTCCCGCCATCGCTTCCGCGTAGACGCGCGACATATGGTCCATCGACGGAGCCAGGTGCACGTAGGCGAATCGCCGCAGCTCCCGCCCCGCTTTCCAGTCGGGCAGATCCTTAAGGGCGAGATGAACCATTACCGTACCCGGCGCATAGGAGAAATTGCGCAATGATCTGTCAAACTCCGTGTCGCCGCTTCCGCCCGCCAGGAGTTCATTCACAAGAGCGCCGGGCGACGTTCCGCAGATGACGGCCTTTTTCGCCCGAATTTCTTCTCCGCCATCCAATTCGATGCCGCTGGCGCCCGACCGGCCGCGAACCACGCTCGCGACCCTCGTGCCGCAGCGCACCTGCCCGCCATAGTCCTCGATTATGCCGACGAGCGACTTGACGACGGTATCGGCGCCTCCACTGCCGATTACCATCCCGAAACTTTGGCAGGCCATGGATTCCAAATAGGGGAAAATCGCGCCGCCCGCGATATCGGGAGCGAAGTCGAGATGCATTCCCCACGCGGCAAGCGCCGCCTGGAGGCGGTCGGACTTGAATGTTTCGGACAGGAACCTGCGCGGCGAGGACGCGAGGAAACGCACTTTGCCCGCCGTCTTCGCCAAGCCCCTGCGCCGAAGCGAGCCCGCGGCGAGCGAAGCGACGGCTGCAGTGGATAGCGGGCCTCCCAGCAGTGAGAAATATTGCTGCGCCTCGTCCGGGAACTCGGCTGCGAGCCGTTTCCATGTCAACGCGTCTTCGCTCGAGAATTCGGCAATTTTATCGACCGTGGCGTTCAAGTCGGTACCGACTCCGATCCAGCGACCATCCGGGAACGCCGTCGCGAAGCAGTTCTTAGCCGGAACGAATTTCAGACCGTGTCTCGCCAGGTCGTCGCCGTAATCCTTCGCGAAGCGAGATCCGGCGAACAAGCCGAGATTCATCGCGCCCCAATCGTGGCGGAAACCGGGCAGCGTGAGTTCAAGAGTCTTAATCGCGCCGCCCGGGCGATCGGCCTGCTCGAAAACCCCGACCGACCAGCCTTTCCTCGCCAAGTGAGCTGCGCACGCAAGCCCGTTGTGTCCCGAGCCGACAATTACCGCGTCGTATTCAGCCATAGCACCTTGTTTCGCCACGATTCCTCTCTGCTCCGATTGAAACTATCAGACGATTCCGGATAGCATGTGCACCCGTCCATGGCGACCGCATACCATATTTTATCGGCGCAAAGGTGATAGAACGGATCGGATCAGGATAATCGAGAACGAGTTGGGACAACCAGCTGAACCAACTTTTCGCGACTAAAATTGCTTGTCTGCGACCGCGAGATGCGAGGGTTCAGTCCAGATTTGTTCTTTCAAGGCGTTGCCGTCCGCTTGGCGCTGTAGTCAAGGTTGCTGAGCCGGTGCGAAGTTCTTGAAGCGGACTTAAAGGACATTGCCGCCTTTGTCTCCTTCACTGTCCGCCGGCTTTGATCCCGCTAGTCGGGACAAATTGACTTGCGACAAATTTGGAACTCGCCCGAGATGCGCGGTCTTCGCCCGGTAATTCTCATTATCAGTTCAATTTCGATTTTCTCCTTGCCTGGGCGGATTTCCAAAGGGACTGCGGATTGTTTTGTCTGCGGGGAGGCGGTTGTCGGTCAGAGCGGCTTTTCGGGAAGGTCGGCGGTTGCGATGGCTCGCAGGATCGCGCTCCAGTCCTGGAACACGGCGTAGTCGACCACGATGAGAATGTGATCCAGCATTCGATACCGCGCGGCGAGTCGGGCGCACGCCGCCTTCCAGTCCTTGCAGCGGAGGTCGCAGGCGTTCTGCATCAGGAGGGAGATTATGTTGACGATCGCCAGCAGGCCGGCGAGCGCATCCCTGCCGCGGCCGAAGTTGCGCTCCAGATTGAAGCTGTCTTCCAGGATCCCGAAGGCATTATTCTCGACCTTCCACCTCGCCCGCGCGCATCTTGCCAGGTCCTCGACGGTATCGCGGCCGACTTCGAGATCGGTGGCGAACGCGTTGCGGTATCGCCGCCCGCCGGACGGCGAGGCGACAGTGATCTCGAACCAGTTGAAGTTCAGGGCGTCCTCGCCGTCCCTGATCGGCACGCCGCTCATCCACCGGTAGAAAAGCAATGGGCCTTTTTTTCGCCCCTGCCTTCGACGCAAGCGTTCGGTCCAGCGGTGACGATCCGTGTTGTCCGACTGCGGCCGACGCCCTGGACGCTGCCGTGAACGGTTGCCCGGAGCGCGCGCCGCGCGGACTGCGCAATTGTTCCGGGGTTCCCCAAATACCGTGAACGCGGGAACCGCCAATTGCTTCATTTGTTGTGGTTGCTCATAAGGACGCCCCGGGACGCTTCTCGCTCTTGCTGCCGAACATCGACTTCGACATCGACGACCTGCTCGAACGAAGCTCCCCGATCCGCGCCTCGAGCGCCGCGACGGGCTGTCGCCGCCGCTCGACCGAACGCTTGCTTAGAATTGCTGCTTGCGCCCAACCGGTCTTGACAGAGGGTCGTCAATTCGGGATAGTCGAAGTCATTGAGGAGACAGTGCGTCTTTCTGATCCGTGCGAGGACGCGTGGAAAACGAGGCTTTCGGTTTGGGAGAGCGCCAGTTTCTCGATACCTTAGAATTCAGTCGATGATCGAGGCGGAGATTTTCCGGCTTTTCCCGCAGACTGCTGGTTTTGGCTGGTTCTATGATTTTTTTGGTCGTCGACCCAACTGACTGCGTCGGACGATCGCCACAAGGAGGAGAAATCACGATGAGAAAGACGGTTCTTGCAGCGCTAATGTCGTTCATGCCATTTACTGCGGCGCATGCGGTCGATTGGAAGAGGTACGAAGGTCAAGAGGTCAACATGATCTGTATGACCATTACTTGGTGCGTTGCCCTAGAGGACCAATTGGCGGACTTCGAAGATCTTACCGGCATCACCGTCAATCTCGATTTGTTCGAAGAGAGTGCTGCCCATCAAAAGGTGCGTACGGAACTTGCGTCTGGTTCGGGGGCGTATGACATCGTCTGGGTCCAGGCGAACTGGAGTATCCCCTATGCAAAGCAAGGCTGGCTTGAACCGCTGCAACCGCTGATCGACAACCCGGATTTGACCGACGCGGACCTGCTTGGGTTTGACGATTTAATGCCGTCATTGACCAATCTCATGCGGTTTGAAGGCGCCCTTTATGGGTTGCCATTCTTCGCCGCCACTATCATTACCTACTACCGCGCTGATCTTCTTGAGGCCGCGGGCATCGATCCTGCTCAGCTTGATACGATCGAAGGCTTCTCCGCAGCCGTGAAAGCGCTCAACAAGGACGGAGTCGCCGGCGTCGCGATGCGCGGCCATCCCGACGAGTCATCGTGGCACCAGACTGTCTTTATGAAAGGGCTCGGCGGAGGCTATGTCGAAGATATCAAGAATGAAAATTACCAGCCGACACTAACCTCGCCAGAGGCGATTGAGGCGGCCAGCCTTTATGCTGACATGATCGCGAACTACAGCCCCGACGGAGCTATTAATTTCAAGTTTTCTGACGTTGTCGTCGCAATGCAGCAGGGCAATACCGCCATCATCATGGAGGGCGCGCCGCTTGGTGGCCGGATCAACGACCCTGAAAAATCAACCGTGCGCGGCAAGCTTGGTTATGCAATGGTGCCGCAGGGTCCCAACGGCAGGCATCCGGCATTCACGGGCCATGGCGTGGCATTGGCCGCGGACGCGCCGAACCAGGAGCCTGCCTGGTTGTTTCTGCAGTGGGCGTTGAGCCGTGACCTGACCCTGAAAATCGCGCTGGAATCCAATCATGTCGCCGTTTCACGTAATTCGGTCTGGCAGGACCCCACCTTCATCGAGAAATGGAATCTGCCCGGAGCCGGCGGCGATTTCCTAAAGGCGTTTCAGGACAGCCTAAACGCAGCCGACCCCGACTACCGCCCGCGCATCTCCGGTTGGGGCGAGGTCAATCGTAGCTACGGGGAAGCGCTCCAGTCGATCATGCTTGGCGACAAGTCAGCTGAGGAGGCAATGGCCGACGCACAGGCGAAAGCGGTGGAAGTGATGACGAGGCTCGGTTATATCGAGTGATTTTCACTCACTCGCCGAACTGCCCTCCATGACGGGGCAGTTCGGCTAACACCTTTTCAGCCGCACGTACGCAGCAATTTCTTTCGCTCAGAAGCAGTCCCGACGTGCTTTCCGATAAGTCCACTTTCAGATTGCTGTCGGCGCCAGCGCTGCTGTTGCTCGCGGCGCTAACCGTGATACCGATCCTGCTGCTGTTCGGTCTCAGCTTAACATCCTGGTCCTTACTAGTACCGGGCTCGTTCAAGTTTAGCTTTGTAAATTACGCCGAGCGGATGTTCTCCGATGAAAACTTCGTTCACTCACTCGGGGTTACCTTCTACTACATAATCGTAAACACGCTTATTCAGATGACGCTGGGCTTTCTCATAGCCTTCCTGCTGTTCAGGTATACCAAGCTCAGGTTTCTCAGGGCCATCATGATTATCCCGATGCTTGTTCCACCGGCCGTGGTCGGCCTGATGTGGAAAATGATGCTGATACCGAACCTTGGCGGCCTCGACTACTATCTCGGTTTGTTTGGAATCCCTGCCATCGACTGGCTCGGCAATCCAGGCACGGCGCTCGCGGCTGTCACGATCGCGTCTGTCTGGGAATGGACGCCCTTTGTGATCGTGGTGATGCTGGCGGGTCTGGATAGCTTGCCAAGGTCACCGCTGGAAGCGGCCGTCATGGACGGCGCCAGCACACTGAAGACCGTCTTCTACGTAATTATCCCAATGCTCAGGCCAATTATCATTGTGACATTGCTCCTTCGGATCATCGAGAGTCTCGCGATCTTGCCGGTGGTCTTTATGATGACCGGCGGAGGGCCTGCCCGCGCGACAGAAGCGATCAACCTTTATGCCTATCACGTGGGTCTGGAATACCTCGACATCGGATATGCGGCATCGATCCTTGTCGCCTTTATTTTCATCCTGTTGATCTTCTGCACTCCCATCATTCTTTCCTCACTCAAGTCAGACAGCAAGTGATTGGGGTACAAGATAAAAGCGGCAAAGCAACCGCGCTGAATTTCTCGGGCTATGCAGTCGTTTTTCTATACCTGCTGTTCGTGCTGTATCCGATATTCTGGATCGCGCTGTTGTCGGCAAAGAACGAGGTGCAGGCATTTGCCGACCCGCCCTTGTTCATTTTCCAGCCAACATTCGAAAATTACTACAATTTGTTCGTCGAGGAGAACTTCGGGGATTATTTGCTGAACAGTATTATAGTCGCGATCTCGAGTTCCGTAATATGTCTGCTATTCGGTGTTCCGATGGCCTATGCCAGTGCTCGCGTAAAAACCAAAAACACGCAACGCATTCTGGCATGGGTCCTTATCTCGCGAATGGCGCCGGCAATGACCTACGTCATCCCCTACTTTGTAGTGTTCTCGCAGCTGAGACTGATCGATACCCACTTCGGCCTCATTCTAACCTACTCCACATTAAACCTGCCCTTGGTGATCTGGCTGATGCGTTCCTTCTTCCTCAAGGATTCGACGGAGATCTATGAAGCTGCGAGCATGGACGGCGCGTCAGCTTTTCAGACCTTTTTTAGAATTGCCCTGCCCATGGCGACACCGGGAATAACATCCACGGGCATTATCGCTTTTGTCGTCGCCTGGAACGAATTCATCTTCGCGCTGGTGCTGACACGTCGACACGCGGTCACCGCCCAGATCGGTATTGGCAACCTGCAAAAATATGAAGGCACGGAATGGGGGCAAATGGCTGCGGGCGCCATTATTCTGATTTTGCCCGCGATACTTATTTCGGTTTTCATCAGTAAGTTCTTTGTTCAGGGCCAGACCAGCGGCTCAACCAAAGGGTGAGTGAAGAACGGCGACCAACTTGAAAAACAAGAGGAGGAATGACGAATTGCGCCCCAACATACTCTGGTACTGCACCGACCAACAGCGCGCCGATACCATACATGCGTACGGCAACGACGAGATTCACACGCCGAACCTTGATCGATTTGCAAGGCGGGGGGTCGGGTTCAACCGAGCTTACTGCCAAGCGCCGATTTGCACGCCAAGCCGTGCGAGCATGTTGACCGGACGCTATCCGGCGACAACGCAGGTGCATCGCAACGGAAATGCGCACTTTCGCGAATCGGAGGTCCTTGTTACGCGCATTCTAGCGGATGCCGGATATGATTGCGGCCTGATTGGTAAATTGCATTTGGCGGGCGCAGAGCATGAAATCGAACCGCGTACGGACGATGGCTATCGACTGTTCGAATGGAGCCATCACCCACACCCGAACATCAAAGGCAATCGCTATGCCGATTGGCTGCGCGACGAGAAGGGTGAAGATCCCGAAATCTTGTTCGAGGCCCTGACCTCTTCGTACGGCGAAGGTTTGGACAGAGAGCTGCATCAGACCACCTGGTGCAGCGAGATGGCCATTCGTTTCATTCACGAGAAGCGGAGCGGACCGTGGATGCTCAGCATCAATCCGTTTGCGCCGCACCCGCCGATGTTACCGCCCAAGGAATTTCTGGATCAATACAATCCGGATGAATTGTCCTATCCCATATTCAGGGACAGTGACATCACGCACCAACAAGCCTTTCAGCGGATCGACCAGCAAACCATCGTTGCGACGGATCCGCGGCTGAATCCAGATGTATGTCTAGATACGTCAGAACCAGACATCGGTCGAATGGGTTCCATTCCGCCAGCGAGCTACGATGCGAAGCAGATGAAGGCCTGCTACTACGCCGAAATTACGCTGTTGGATGAGCAGTTCGGTCGTATAATTGATCATCTCGAAGCCACCAACCAATTGAACAACACATTGATCGTTTTCCACAGCGATCACGGTGAAATGCTCGGTGACCACGGATTGCTGTACAAAGGATGCCGGTTTTTTGAAGGCCTAGTGCATGTACCTCTGATTGTCGCAGGACCGGGACTGCGGCAGAACCTGCGAAGTGACGCGCTGGTAGAGCTTGTCGATATCGCCCCGACCTTACTCGACGCTGCAAATATCAGCACTCCAGCATCCATGCAGGGGAGTTCGCTTTATCCTTTGCTTTCCGGCGACGCGGATATCGAACACCATAAATCACACGTATTCTGCGAATACCACGACGCGATGGCTGCCGGAACGGTGAATACAGATGGCCGCGAATTCGACGCATCGCACGGCACGATGTATTTCGACGGTCGCTATAAGCTTTGCGTGTATCACGGACACGACCTTGGCGAGTTATACGATCTGGAAACAGATCCCAATGAGTTCAATGACCTGTGGAACGATCCGCGATACAACGATCTAAAGTTGCGGCTATTGAGCCGTCATTTAGATGCGTTTGCTGCGACTACGACTGCAGGTATCAAACGCATCAAGGCATACTGACTCGCTAAACTTACGCATCCTCAGCGTCGGACGCGCCCGCGTTCAGACCCTCTTCCCGAGGAGGAGGTCGTCGGTCCTGGTGATCTTGTAGTTGGGGATGCGAGCCAGAGTACCAGCTTTCATCTACCGTCCTCCGAATTGTTGAACATCCCCTCGTTCAGAAGTTCATCGGACAACCACAAGAAAGATCGATCACAAAAACGCGCATCCAACTGGTAGCGTCTGACCTGAGCCCCAAGTTTCCTCCAGCTTGCGAAGGGAATTGTCCCGATGCTTGTTGAAACTCGCCTAAGCGGCGCTGCTTGATGGGAGGTCATGCAGCGTCCTTCATTTGGTCAAGCCCGCCCTATTGGCGGTGGTTGATGAGAGCCAGCTTGAGTTTGGGGAGCTGCTTGCAAGCCTTGATGCGGCGGAAGCCTTTGGGGGCATCGAACATGCCCGTTGCGGTCCATCGTAGAGCCATCTTTGCGTCCTGCCAGCGCTTCACGTTCCGGCAGACCTGGCGGATGTCGCTATTCATGGACTCGATTATGTAGGTGCTTGCCAGTGAGCGACGCTGTTCGGGCAGTAGGCCGAGCCTGGCTACGGTCAGGATCTCGCCAAGACCTTCCAGGATCAAGAGAACACATCCGGCGCTTCTTGCTCGAAGCGCCGCGCCAGATTGCGCATCAAGCGTTCAGCCTTGTCGGCATCATTCAACTGCAAGGCCTGTTTCAGGGCACGGCGTACAGCGGCGTGATGCTTGGGCGCAAGGCGGTCAGTGATGTTGCGCGCCCTATGGATTTTGCAACGCCGGATCGGAATATCCGCACCAAAGGTCCGGCGCAGCGCTTTGCTCAGCGCCTTGGCGCTGTTGAATCCCGGACTGATCCGGTCGCGGGCATCGTCGCGGGCTCCTTCCCGGAACCTGTCGAAGGCGGCGATTCGCGGGTCCATGACGGCAGGCTCCCGATAAGGGCAATCCGATACTCAACTAGCATGCCATGGCGGCGGGCAAATGTTAACCCTAAAGCGAAAAAAATTATCGCGCGCGAAATCCAGATATAAATCAAATTGTTAAGACTTCGCCAAATTTAAAAGGCGCAATGATTTTCAATCTAACGAAATGCCATTGTTTGCCGACCCCGGAGCACAATGCTCCGATGAGCAAGAGATGGCAGTGGCATTCCAGACAGTCAAGGAGGTCAATTCGGCGGCGTATTCCCTGAGTTAAGTCGTTTGGGCCGAGCGTGGTTGACCAGCGGCCAGCGGCCTGGTGAGCGAAGAGCGCAGCATCGGCTCGCGCTCAACCCGGATGTCATCGTCTCGGTCGGCTACCGGATCAACTGCAGGCGGAGCGTACGCTTCCGCCGATGTGAAGTTACCCATCGCGAGTGGTAATCGCTCGGGGACGAACACGGCGTGCCCGCTCTAGCTTTGGGAAGCGATGGCTCAGGGCGGCAGTGGGGAGGAGCAAAGGGTTGCGCCGAACAACAGCAAGAACGAGAATTGAAGTTCTGACTCCTGGAGGTAGAGGTCAAGAATGCCAATGAGTGGGGTCGTAAAAGGTTAGTTTAAGTCCCATTTTTCTTTTCATTTTGGCCGCTACTCTCCAATAAATAGATTCGATCAAGAGCTTCGTCGAGATCAGTAGCGAGACTGTCGATTCGATTCGAAAACCATCGGAACACGAATACGCCGGCCAGAGCAATTGCTACTGGGATAATTACAGCTACAAGGCCTATGAGCAACGATAGTCCTTGCAAATAAACCGCAACAGGAATTCCCTTGCGAATAGTTCAAATCCGGCGCCGGGTGGGTCGACCCTTAGCAGCCTGCTCACGCTCCCATTTTAAAGCAGCGTCCTTTGTAGTTGCTCGACCAACTTTAAAAATGTGGCCATCATTCCCGAAATTTAGTTTATGCTCGTTTTCTCGGCGTTCTAAATCGTTTGTGATGCCAGTATGAACAATTCGGCGGCCACGCTTGAAGTGGTATTTGTAGGTGTCACGAGTCACGATGAGTGCCTCCAAATCTCTAGGACTCTAAATTAGCAAGATCGCGAAACGGGTAAAGTGTCCAAGTGGTTTGATTCGGGATTCGGATAGGTTGCTTGACAGTAGGCACAATCTTGAAACAACCGCGCATATCCAATTCTGTCATTGCCTACTTTTGCTTGCGCGGGAATTATGTAGTGGCGCCCAATTCTGTTTAAACCTACCTAAATTTCGTCTATTTTAATTTGTCCAATCGATTTAACGGCAGTTCGCAGGTGATTCTGCAGTGAGTGTGCTGGTATTCCGAAGAAAGTATCAATGAGCCGATTGTAGCGAATTCGAGCTAGCAACGCCTGTTCATCCGAAAAGGCATAGCGTTTGATGATTTCTGGAGTCGCTTCCGGGATCTTAATGGCGAGCATATCCGGATTGGGTTCGATATTACTCTTGGCAACAAGCCTAAATTCGTATTGCGATATTCCTCGTCCGAGAATTACCCATTCCTTATCGCTCGGCTGCGTACTTAGGATTTCCTTAGGCAGCTTGGTGCGATAGCGATACGAGTAAAGTACGCCATCGCCCATGTTGGCAAGAGGTTTTATCCTGTACTTTTCACAAGCGTCGAATAAGTCTTGCCGATTAAATCGAATAACCGAGCTATCTGTAGAATGTCGATCAAAAAAAACTGCCTTTACGATCTGGCTCTGTCTGCTGGGTAGCCTAGCCATAAGCAACTCGATTACACGTTCTTTCCCGTTCTATGTCAATTTGCTTGCGTTTCGTTACTCCGCTCTTCCGATTGCGACGAGTTGATGGAGCATCGACACCGAAATGAGCAGCAGCTTGGGTCATGTCGAATGAAAGTAACGCCGGATCGCCGAGCTTTAGAAGTGTATTAGGACGCATTGACGAGAAACCTAGAACTTTGAAGACTTCAGCGGCAACGGCGCGCGCTAATGGCGGGGGCACAGAGTTACCAATTTGTCGTGCACCGTGCCACTTAGTTACTTGGAAACGGAACCAATCGGGAAAGCCATGCAGCCGAGCCATTTCTCGCACTGTGACGCACCGAGGATAACTATAATGAATGGGTCTCGGACTCGTAAAGGCACCATGCGCCCCGTCCGTGCCCGCTCGAAGCGTGTTGGATACACCGTTAGGCGGCAACCTATAGAATCGACTGATCGGCTCGACAGTACCTGGAAGAGTATTCGAAAAGCGCCGACAGGAAATGTCGGTATGTGCCGTCCGCGCACTTGAAGTGAGTAAAGTGGGGTCCCAATCTCGACGATAACCGGCATGCCATGAATCATTCGCCTCACAGCGAAGCTCCCGCGCAAATTCGGAAGGACATCTCGTTGGCTGTGCGTGCACGTGGTCACTAGCAAGCAAGCACGGAAAACTATCCGCATTCGGGAGGTCGTCGAGCGCATCTCTGCACGACGGGCCGAATCCAAGTCCATCAAATGAAACCGGTTTTCCAACCGCATTGGTCAATGGAGCAGGATACGAAGGCAATTTTTGGTTCTTTAGCGCCCCAAATAAAATCAGTCGCTCGCGCGATTGGGGTGTTCCGTAGTGCGCGGCATTGAGTACTTTTATTGGCGTCAGGACATCGTATCCCGATGACTCGAATTCAGCCACAAGCTCGTAAAGGAATGTCTTGTGCCTGCCAATCGTAAGTCCTTTGACATTTTCGAATACGAATGTTCGTGCATTTAGTTCTGAGACGATGCGAACAAATTCCTGAACGAGAAGGTTTCGAGGATCGTCCAACACTCGATGCCCAATTAAAGAAAAACCCTGGCAAGGCGCACCACCAAATACGCAGTCAACAGGCTTGCTGCCAATACCGGCCAATTGGCGAATTTCGTCACCGCTTAGGCCAACAACCGACCTCGGAATTATCGACGAATTCGGAAAATTGAATTTGTGAACAGAGCAATGAATGGGATCGATTTCGACTGCTGCCGCGATATCGAATCCTGCCTGTTCGAAGCCAAGACTAAGTCCCCCGGCACCCGCGAATAAATCAATCCCGATCGGCCTCATATTCTCCTCGCTTGATAATGTTATTTAAATTTCCGGTCTTTTTGACACTCATTAATAAAGATGTCGAATGAATTGCGAACTTGCAACCGCCAGTTCGAATTCACCCCCAATCCCATCTAGCTAGTTAAATGCGCCATTTCAGGCATCACCGTGTTTCTACTTTCGTTCCGAGCAACAGAAGGATTCCTTTTTATCGTGCCCGCAAGTTGCAGACTCTTGCCTTCGAACAGCAATTCAGTCGTGAGCGCGCCCGCCAACCATGCGCGCCGAATTGCCGCAGGAAATTGCGCTAGAGACTGCCGCGGAAAAGGCATTTGAACTCTTGCGGTCGTCGCAGCCTCGCGGGCATGTCGAAGCACTCCCGATTAGTTCGGATCCTTGCCAGGCAATTCGAGCGGCCAAGCACTCGCTGGACTTCCGCTAGGTCGCTTGTTGCCAAGCTTGGTGCCGCCGGGTTGAATTGAAGCGATTCGCTTATACCGCTTATGTTCCGAAAAAGAAATGCCTGTTCGCAAAAAATTTTCACGTTTGAAAGCAGCAATTAGGAATCGTTCTGTCGCTAAAAGCATTTCTCTACAATTGTTCGAAATGTGTTTCAGACCCTCTCATATCCAGTTAATGATATTCGGCTCGCGAGCGAAAACGGGATAGAAGTTCGTTTTTGCGCGGATTCTCGTCGGGTTCGGTCGAATCCCCGCCGATACTAGTTCCTCCAACTTGTCGAATGGGCTGTTGCTGCCGACGAGGCATGCGGTCGCTACCGCGAGGAGCTAGGCTTCCCGCCATAGCAAAAATCGCGTTGAAGCAATTCGGGCATCCGACCAAAATGATTCCACGACCATATCGAATTGGCGAGTTAAGCGAATACTTAAGGAATCGGATGCAAATTTAGTGGAATCTTCAACGGCGGCGGCGCTAGAATGGCAACTTGGATATGGGAGAAGGGCATAGGCTTCGCATGAAACGAATCCTGCTCGCCGGACTGTTTCACGAAACGCACTGTTTCGTCGACGAAACGACGCGACTCGACGATTTTAGAATCTCGCGCGGACATGCAATTCTCGATTTTCGGGGCAACGGCTCGATGATCGACGGATTTCTTGAAGTCGCGGACAAGCATGGCTGGAAGGTGCTGCCCGTATGCGCATATTCCGCCACGCCTTCGGGAATCGTCGACGACGAAGTCGTCGAAGCGTTCTGGCAGGACCTCGCTCCAGCCGCTGCGGCGGGCGGGTTCGATGCGGTTTTTCTTAGTCTGCACGGCGCGATGGTTTCCAAAAGCCTGCAGGACGTGGAGGGAACCTTGCTTGCGCGCCTGCGCGCCTTGCCGGGACTAGATCGCATCCCGGTGTTCGGCGCATTCGACCTTCACGCGAATATGTCCGATAGGATGGCGGCATGCGCGGACGGGCTCGTCTGCTATCGAGAAAATCCGCACGCAGATGCGAGGGAAACGGCCGTAAGGGCTGCTGAATTGCTTGCTCGAGCGCTTGGCGCTCTCGAGCGGCCGCGAACCGCGGTCAGGCGTTCGCCCGTTATTTGGCCGCCGACGGGCACGGGAACCGCCGATGCGCCCATGATTGAGCTCGAAGCGCTCGCCAGGCGAATCGAGAATTCCTCGCCGGGGGTTTGGGCGGTCAATGTCGTCGCCGGTTTTTCCTTCGCCGATTGCCGGGATGCCGGCGTTGCGTTTTCAATCGTCGCGGACTCGAAGTGGAGCGGCTGCGAAGCCGCGCTGGACCGGCTCTGCGAGCTAGCGTGGGAATTGCGGCATGAAGGACTGCCAAAGGAAATCGACCCATGCGAGGCCCTCGGCAAAATTGCCGCGTCTTCGCCGAGCGGCCCGTCTTTGCTTGTCGAACCGTCCGACAATATTGGCGGCGGAGCCCCGGGAGATGGCACCGGCATTCTGCGCGCACTATTGGATACCAAGCAGGAAAACGCCGCAGTGGTTATCAATGACCCGGAGTCCGTGGCAGAATTTTCCAAACTGGAGCCGGGCCAGCGACTGGTCCTGCCGATAGGAGGAAAAGCGAGTCCGCCCGGCGCGGGTCCGGTCAATCTGGACGCGGAGCTCGTATCCAAGAGCGACGGGCGGTTCACGCTGGAGGACGCGCACAGCCATTTGATCGCATCCGCCGGAAAGCACGTTTCCATGGGGCCTTGCGCAGTCGTCAGGCACGACGGCGTAACGCTGCTCCTGACATCAAAGAAAACGCCGCCGTTCGATCTGGGCCAATGGCGCAGCCAGGGCCTCGATCCCCGCGATTTCAAGGTTATCGGCATCAAAGCGGCGGTAGCGCACCGTCGCGCGTACGACCCGATATCGGCGGCAAGCTACACGGTATCCACGCCGGGCCACTGCGCCAGCGATCCCCGGCTTCTGCCGTTTCGAAACTTGCGCCGCCCGATTTTTCCGCTCGACCTCGATTGATTCGGCAGCGGGGCCGATTCGAATGTTCCGCGATGAGGTGAGATTTCCAGGAGCGCGGCTTTCGCTCGGCTCGATTCGAGAGGCCAAAGAGCTTTGCCAAAGCGACGGCCGAGCGCGCAATCCTCCCGAAAACTTGTAGCGGTCCCGGAGCAGGGCGGGTTTCATGTCGGCTCCGCTCATGTCGGCGAGGATTTGAGAAAGCTGGAATTCAACCGGGTATTGACGAAAGCGACGCCAAGTGATTGACTTGCATCGGATTAGATCGGGAGGATAGCGAATGCTTTATTCTAATATTGATCGCAGAAGCCTATTGGCGGGTTTCGGCTGCGCAACCTTGGCCGGAAGCTGGGCTTCCGTCGCGTCGGCTGCGGCCATGAACAAGGATCCGGTAAAACTGCTGCTTGGTTCGCACATGGACTACTTGATTAAGCTTTTACCGGCCTACGAGGAAGAATTCGGCATTCTTCCGACATTCGAGCAAGTGACGACTCCGGACCTTGCGGTAAAGCTGAACTCGAGCTTGATCGCTCGCCGCAGCCCCGGCGACGCCGTTTTTGTAACGGCAGCGCTCGTCGCGGGCCTGGCGGACAAGGGCTGGCTTTCAGATCTAACCGACCTCGTCGAGAACAAGCTGCTGCCCAACGGCTTGATCCCAAACAGCGTAACGGCGGCCAACTACAAGAACCGCGCCTACGGCGTGCCCATTACAATCGGCTGCCCCATTATGCATTGGAACAAAAATCTGTGCGAGGCGGCCGGACTGGATCCTGAAGCGCCATCGGGATGGCATGCCGAACCGAACTCTTGGACGAAGCTCATCGAGTTCGCCAAGGAGATCAACGACCCGGATAACAACGTCTACGGCATTACCGACAATTGGGGCGGCGTGGGAAGCATCTTTACATTCGGCTCGCTACTACAGGGCGCCGGCGGGAGATTTCTCGACGACGACCTCAACCCGGTTATGAATAGCGATGCGGGGGTCGAAGCTCTTTCGCGAATGACGGAGCTTCTCCATGTTCATAAAGTCGTCGACCCCGCGGTTGTAACCTATACTTGGGTTTTCGACGCCTCGCCCGGATATCTGTCGGGGCAGCGCGGCTTCTTCTTTACATGGCCCTTTATCGCCGGCATCGCCAACGGAAGCCCGGACTCCGCCGTTCAGGGACGATCCGGCTACGCGCCGAATCCGGCGCTTGCCACTTCGGCTTCGGTCGACGGATCGGAATTTCTTGCGGTTCCGGCGTTCGCCAAGAATCCCGAAGGCGGCCGCCAATTCATCGAATTCGCGACATCGCTGGAAAATCAAATTCTGCAGGGCGCCACGTCGCCGTGGGCGCCATCGATCGACGTGGCGCTCGGCCACTCGGATGTCGTGGCGAACCTGCCGTTCGCGGAGGTTATCCGCCAATCCTACCAGTATCCCGTCGACGGCGGCTATTCGACGGACCGAGAAAGATGGCTGGAAATTCTAACTGGGCAGATCTCGAGGGCGCTCGCGCAGGAAATCAAGCCGCGGGAAGCACTGGACGAGGCCGTAAATCTCATAAATGCCAGCCGCGCATAGCGTGCACGGGCGCCGCCGGAATGGCGGCGTCGACCACATCAATTTCGAAAGAACGAGCAAGCGGCGGCAGCGCGAAATCCTGCGCGCCGCCCTTATGATCGCGCCTTCCCTGCTGCTGGTTGGAGGCGTTTATCTGTATCCCGTTTTCTTCACCCTGGCTTTAAGCTTCGCCGAATTCGACATGGTTAGGCTCGAGCTCGGCCGCTTCGTCGCCGCCGAGAACTACATTCGCCTGATCGAAAACCCGGAATTCGTGAGCGCGACGCTGCGAACGATTTATTTCGGCTTTCTGATCGCGATCCCTGCGACTGTCTTCGGCTTCCTGATCGCGCTGCTGCTAAATCAGAGATTCTACGGGCGGACATTGGTCCGGGTCGTGGTCGTGCTTCCCTGGGCCGTGCCTCCGGTGGTCGCGGGCGTGCTTTGGGGTCAAATGTTCCATGCCGATGTCGGATTCGTGAATGCGTTGCTTCAACGGGCCGGGCTGATCGACCAGTACCGGATTTGGCTCGGCGACGGCTGGACGGCGCTTCACGTCATCGCCGTAGCGGAGATTTGGAAGGCGATTCCGTTTACAGCGCTGTTTCTCCTTGCCGGGCTGCAGAGCTTGCCCAAGCAGGTCTTTGAATCGGCATCCGTCGACGGCGCCACGGTCGGGCAGAGATTCCGGCACATGATGCTGCCATTGATGGCGCCGATCGCCATTCCATTGGCATTGATACAGTTCGTCTGGGCTATGAAAGCCTTCGACACGATTTTCGTGCTAACGCGCGGAGGCCCGGGGGGAGGCACGACGACGCTGAACTACTTCGTCTATCGCGAAGCGTTCCAGTCGTTCGACCTTGGCCGCGCCTCGGCCGCCGCATACGTTCTGCTTCTGGTAACGCTTTTCGCCGTGCTGCTGGCGACGCTTTTTCGCCGTTTCCTTGCGCGGGCCCAGCGATGATCGCGCTTGGTCCCAGACGGCGGCGAGCACTGGCGCGCCATACGATAATCTACGGTTCCGCCGCTCTGGTGCTCGCCGTGATGGCTTTTCCCCTTTACGGGCTTTTGCTGACAAGCGTTCAACCGGAATCGGTAATTCGTTCCAGAGACGTTCAGTTCTTGCCGAGCAATCTTTTCCTGGAGCATTTCAAGGAGGTTCTGGGGCAGGGACACATCGTTCCCATACGCGAAGGCATAAGGAACAGCCTCATCGTTTCGACAATGACCGCCGCGGTTTGCCTTATTCTCGCTCTGCCGGCCGCCTACGCGATTTCGAGGCTGCGCCTTCCCGGCAGCTCGTTCGTGATCGGCGCAATGGCCTCCGTATACTTCCTGCCGACTGTTTTGTTTTTGATACCCATGTTCGTCATTTTCGTAAGATGGGGCCTGGACGACTCGTTTCTGAGCCTGATCATAGCGTATTCGGGATTTATTCTGCCGTTCGAAATTTTGATATTGAAAGCCTTCATCGACAAGGTTCCGAAGGAAATCGAAGATTCCGCGAAAGTCGACGGTTGCTCCGACATCCAGGCGCTGGCCAGAGTAATGCTTCCGCTGGTGCGCCCCGGCATTCTCGCCGGGTTCATTTTCGCCTTCATACTTTCCTGGATCGAATTCCTTACGCCGCTCATTTTCACTAGCGATCTGAAAATTTCGACTGTAGCATTGGGCATGTTTCGCAGTACAATCGACATAAAGGTGGGGCAGCAAGCCGCCGCCGCCGTGCTGACTCTGCTGCCGGTGGCGCTTCTCATGCTGGTATTTCAGAATTTGATTACGCGCGTGCTGCTGGAAGGAGCCGACAAGTAGAATGGGACCACGATGCGAATAGCCGTTATCGGCGCGGGGTCGATAGGCGAGTTGCACGCGCGCATATTCGACTCGAACCCGCGCTGCGATCTCGTCGCCGTATGCGACGCGAATGCGCAACGCGCCCGACACGTTGCCGATTCGCTGAAGTGCCGGGGATATGAAAGCTACGAGCAGCTCCTGGAATCGGAAGAACTCGATGCCGTAAGCATCGCGACTCCTGAAACCGCGCGCCGGGAGCCTTCGATGGCGGCCGCGAAGCGGGGCCTCGCGATGCTGCTTGAAAAGCCGCTTGGGCGGACAATTCGCCAAGTCGACGCGCTAGTCGACGACCTAGTCGCCGCCGGAGCCGAACCCGCGATAAATTTCATTCTGCATGCGGACCCCAGATTCTCTCGCATGAAGCAAATCGTCGCCGAAGGAGGAATCGGCCGCCTGGTGTCGTGCTTTGCGCGCCGAAGAGGAACGAGGCTTGGGATCGAAAAATACGCGCCTTGGACGGATCTGCTTTCGTCAACGCTAATTCACGATATCGACATGGCGCTGACGGTGGCCGCCGCTCCCGCGGAAAGAGCCTATGCGGAAGCCGTCGTAAGAAGATGCGCCGAATACGGATGCCACGACGCGGTGGTGGCGACTCTGCGTTTCGCCGACGGCTCGGTTGCCGTGTTCGAAACCTCCTGGGTGCTGCCGCCGACTCATCCGGAACCTCTGGATCAAGCATTCCATTTGGTCGGCGACGAGGGAAGCATAGCAATCGAGGGATCTTCGCACGGGTTCGCGGTGCAGGGCGAAGCCGGTTTCACTAGACCCGACATGACGCACTGGCCGATTCTGCCCGACGGTGGCGTCGGAGGCGCGCTCGCGCTTTCGCTAGGTGCATTTGTCGACAACTCGCTGGCCGGCGCGCCCCACTTGGCCGGATTGAATTCGGCGCGGCGCGCGGAAGCCGTCGTCGCGGCAATGAAGATGTCGATAGACCGCGAGCGGGCGGTAAGACTGGAGGAGGTTTAGGCAGGCAATGGCAATAAACGTAAAGCTCGGCGAACTGGCCTGGCCTGAAATCGATGCTCTGCTGGAACGCGATCCGGTAGCCGTTCTGCCTATCGGCGCATTCGAGCAGCACGGACCTCACTTGCCCGTGATGGTTGATGCTCATCTCGTCGGAACCGTTGCCGAAAGAGCGGCGACGCGGATGGCGGAGTCCGGAGGCGCAATCGCGGTAGCGCCGGTAATCTGGACCGGGTATTCGCCGCACCACATGGATTTTCCAGGCACGGTGTCGCTGGACGACACGGCATTCAGCGCCGTTGCCGGCCAAGCGGCGCAAAGCCTGGCAAGACACGGATTCCGCAGGATAGCGCTGCTCAACGGCCATGGCGGAAACGCCAACCTTTTGAAAAACCTTGTCCAGACGCTTCGCTACGATCACGGCGTCAGCGCGGTGTTCGCATCCTACTGGGATTTCGCGCTCCGGGAGCTTGCCGCCTGGAGGAAATCCGAACCCGGCGGAATCATGCATGCATGCGAAATGGAGACTTCTCTCATGCTGGCAAGCAGACCCGACCTTGTTCGAATGGATGCCGCGAAGGACCACTATCTCGAAAAATCGAATTATCTGGCCGCGGATTTACTGTCCGGCGGACCCGTCGCCGCCGCCGCTAGTTTCAAGGAGCTCAGCCCCACGGGCGTCATCGGCGCTCCCACGCTCGCTTCGCGCAAGCGGGGCGAAGAGCTGCTGGAGGCAATGGTAGCGGCTGTAGCCGCCTTTTTCGAGGAATTCGCGAGCTGGCCCTTGCGCGACTGCCGGGAGGATAAAAAATGAAAACAGCGGTGCTCGGCCTCTACGCGTACGCGTGGGATGTTCTGGACGAAGGTCCCGATGCGGTGCTCGACGGAGTCGAGCGCGCCGGACTGAACTCGCTCTACCTGGCAGTTTGGTATCATTCCGGAATGTTCTTCCTGCCTCACAATCCGGCACGGCGCGTTTACTTCCCGGTACCGGGCGCGCTGTACTTCAAGCCCGGCGATTGGATCCGCGACCATCCGCTCGCGCCTCCCGTGAGCAGCCTTTCCGACTCCTGGCCGAAATTCTGGGAAGAATTGGCGGAACGCGCCGAGCGACGAGGGATCTCGCTTTCGGCCTGGATGCCGGTCTTTCACAATTCAGGAATTGGAACGTCCTATCCGGATGTCGCCGTGGAGAACCCGTGGGGCGATCGGATTTTCCACACGATTTGCCCTTCGAACGAACAAGTCGCGGACCTCGCCCGATCCGTGGCCGCCGACATAGCGGGTCGCGGAATATTCGATCGCATATTGCTTGAATCCGTGGAATATCTTCCCTTGCGCCACGATCACCATCACGAAGTCATCGGCGTTCCCCTCGGCGCCGAAGCCGAGTTTCTCGCGTCGCTATGCTTTTGCCCGGCATGCCGGGAGCGGCAAATGCGGGACGGCATAGATTTCGACGGCGTGCGCGACTGGACGCGGCGGCAGGTCGACAGCGCAAGTTCCGCGCGGCCGGCCGTCCCGTTCGAATGGGAACGGCTCGAAGGCGGCGCAGACGGTCAATTCGGCGGGTATTTGCGCGTTCGCGAATCCGGCGTTTCCGAAGCGACCGAAAACATAGCCGGGGCTATTCGCGCGGCGGCGCCGGACATCACGATCGCCGCGCTGGATTTCGGACCTCTCTACCCTCTCGGTCCGAACGGGAGAAAGTGGCAGAACGGAGTCGATCTCGACGACTTGCTTCCGCTTGTCGATGAAATCCATCCGACTTACTATTTTACCGATCAGGCGGTGCTGGCGGACCGTTTCGAAACCTACAATGCGCTGATTCGCGGCGAAGCCGCCCAGGTGCCCGCGATTCGCGCGATTTTGCCGCAAGTTTCGAGCGAAGACGAACTCGGCGTCCAGGTGCGCGCCGTAGCATCGGCGTCTAGCGGCTACACCTTCTACAACTACAGCTTCATGGATCTTGCCACATTGGACTGGATTCGCGGCTCCGTCGAAAATTATCCGCCTGAATCGGGAGACTAATAAAGTGGGAAAGCCGACTGTCGATGTAATAATTCAGCCCGTCTGCCTTCGGTTCCGGCTGCATGAGGACGAGCTCGTCTACTTTTTTGCATCCTCGCCGGAGCAGCAGCTCGACCGAATGGAAGCGATGCTCGGCGTCGGACCGGGCGATCTGCCGATATTCAAGACCAATGTGGGGTTTCTTCCAGTAGCCGCGACGTTATTGATTCGCGGCGAAAAAACCGTCGTCGTCGACCCCGGCAATCATCACATCGGCGCATACTCGATTCTGTGGCATGCGCTTCAAAAACGCGGTCTGGACTATGCGGACATCGATGCCGTTGTTACGACGCACACGCACACGGACCATGCCGGCGCGATTACGCAGCTCGCCGGCAAGCCCTGGATTCTCGGATCTGGCGAACTTGCCGAAATGGCCGCAATCGAAGGAGCTCCAATTGTGGATGCCAAAAAAACCATGATGGGGCCAGTAACCGAAATCGATAGCGAAACCGAGCTCATGCCCGGGGTTGCCGCATTTCCGACGCCCGGCCACACGGCCGGCCATATTTCGCTGATCGTAGAGGCTAGGGACGCGCGCGTGCTTGTCGCCGGCGACCTTGCCATGCTGCGTACGGAATATACGCGCCGCGAGTATTCCCATTGGTATTCGGCCGAACAGCTCGATGCGCTGCATCGCTCGCTCGATCGCGCCCAGGAATACAAACCCGACCTTGTCATTCCCGGGCATGATAGAGCATTCCGTCCGTAGAGACTCGAGCGATTCGGGCCTGGCATGCGCGTTCCGTCGGGCTGAAGCCGAAACCCTCGCGCCGGCCGGCTCCAGAGGGACCTTCCTGCTTGTCCAAGGCCGTTCCCAAGGGACGTTTCCGGTTTCCAGTTCCCGGATGAGCCAGGCCGTGACATCCTCGAAAAGCTGGTCGATGGACTTCCTGTCGGCACCTGCCGCGGCATGCTTTCCCAAGTGCGGTTGTTAATTCCGGTAAGCCAGGTTCCACGCACATCAAGAGACGTCCGCGTTGTTGGCAACCGATTGATCTGTAAACCTCTGAACAGAAATTCCTTCCATTTCGACGGCCTCTCGCGCGCCGTTTGCGGGCAATTTCCCGTAAATTTTGCACCGAGGGCGGCGAGTGCGGACGACAGACATCCGTCACCGCCGGAACCCTGTTCGAGCACACGAAGCTTCCTCTCGCGACCTGGTTCCAGGCCATTTTCCTGATAACGCTGGGCAAGAAGGGCATTTCGGCGATAGATCTTATGCGCAAGACCGGCGTGTCCTACAACGCGGCCTGGCGCATGAAGCACAAGATCATGCAGGCAATGATGGAGCGCGAGGACGAGAAGCCGCTCGCGGGCCTGGTCCAAGTGGACGACGTGTATCTCGGCGGGGTCCGGGACGGCAAACGGGGCGCGGGGCGGAAGGGAAGATGCCGTTCGTGGCGGCCCTAGAGACGACGGAGGATCGGCTGCCGCACAGGATCGAGCTCCAGGTGGTTGCCGGCTTCCGCCTGAAGGCGATCGAGAGCTAGTGCCGCCGGAGCGTCACCTCGGGACGCAAGGTCTACAGCGACGGCCTGCCCTGCTTCGGCGCGGTTGCCACCGCCGGCTGCCTGCACGCCAATGTCATTTCCTTAAGGCCGCGCACTTGCGCGTTGGCCTCTTCGATCCGTTTAGATCATTTTTAGTTCCTTTTTAGTTCTGGTTCATGTTTCCCACAATCGTCTCCGGCTCCACTTTCCGACGGGCTTTCTCGATCGGCGCGGGAACGACCGTCCCGGTCGAAGCCGCGCCCGGACGGCGAGGATCGAACCCGCCGCGCGGCCGACCGTGTCGGCGAGCGAGACCGCGTGCTTGAGGATCATCTCGTCCAGAATGCCGTCGATATGGTTGGAGAACAGGCGGGCCATGGCGATCAGGTTGAAATGGGCGTAGAGCTCTTGGCGGATGCCGCGCTCGCTCCAGCCGTGGAATTCGTCCACCGTTGGGAAAAAGCGCGACGGTCGCCTGGATGTCGGCGACCTGCCGCCGTGTGAAGCGCCGGCCCAGGTACGTCGTGGATTTGAGGGCGGAGATTCGAGGGTCCATGACCGAATACTCCCGATAAAGGCAATCCGATACTCAACTTGCATGCCATGGCGGCGGGCAAGTGTTAACCCGGAAGCGAAAGAAAATTATCGCGCGCGAAATCTAGATATGAATCAAATGGTTAAG